>JAGQMO010000009.1 GCA_020428615.1 Patescibacteria group bacterium
ATTCTAATATTCTTAAGAATATTAGAATAGACTTCAGACCAGAGAAAAATAAAAAACTGCTTATGAAAGCAGTTCATCTACAACTGATTTAACATCTCCCCCATCAGCTTTTCCTTTGAGTTCTCCCATAAGCGCCCCCATGAGTTGACCTTTACCTGAGGCATCCGCAATACCCATGTCTGCCATCTTTGCTTCAGCAATGCTTTTAATTTCGTCTCGTGACATCAACTCAGGTAAAAACGATTGAATAATATCGAGTTCTCCTTGCTCATCGGCTGCGAGCTCTGGTCTTCCCGCATCAGTATACTGTGCAATAGCATCTTTTCGTTTCTTTGCTTCACGCGTAAGGACGGTCATTGCCATCTCATCATCAACAGGGGTATCAGGGGTTTTGCCAGCAGCTACGACTTCGTTGGTCATAGCTGACATGAGTCCACGATATGTTGTCACCGCTGCCATGTTCTTTTCTTTCATGGCATTTTTCATATTTTCTTTGATTTGTTCTTGAAGTGTCATATGTAGCAAGTATAAAGCAAATGGTTTTAGTTTCAAGGTTACTTGCTATAATAAACTCATGATTCATTTACGACAAGGAAGAAATCAATTTTACAAACCAACAAGACGTGGATACATTCTGCGCATGCTTACGCTAGATGATGTAACCTTTTGGGGAGCTGATACCTTTATCAGCGTCATCTTTGCGCTCTTTATAGTAACCAACATTGAAGGTGGGTCTGCCACACACGTAGGACTCGCCTTGACGATCAGACAACTCATGGTTGCACTCTTTAGCGTTCCTATTGGAAAACTGCTCGACAAACATAAAGGATATGTCGATGAAGTATATTTTTTGGCTATTTCTGGAATTCTCGCAGGATGTACATACGCACTTTTTGGTTTTGCAACTGAATTATGGCATGTATACGTGCTCATGGTATTTGTTGGAATTTCACACACACTCAATCTCGATACGTGGCGTGTCTTGTTCTGGGGTTCAATTAAAAAATCAGAGCGCGGAGAAACAACCGGAATTTATCAAACCATTATGTCAATTACTGGTGCCTTGATTCTTGCGCTTGCGGGATTCCTTGGGGATACCTATGGTTACCGATTTATTATCTGGATTGGATCATGCATGACTATGTTGGCTGGATTGATACCTCTTTTCATCAAACGATTCGTACCGCAAAAATAACTATATGAAAAACATTTTGATATTTATAGATACCGAAACTACGGGCGCAGGACCTGACGATCGACTCATTCAAGTTGCCTATCGAACAACTGATGGGGTTGACGAGAACGGGCTGTATACAACTGATCGTAAAATCGACATTGGCGCTATGGCGACCCACCACATCACCGAAAAAATGATTGCTAATAAACCTCTCTTTGTCGAGAGTCCTGCTTTTCATGATTTACAAAAACGATTTGCACAAAATCAGATTTTTGTTGCTCATAACGCTCCTTTTGATGTGGCGATGATTGAAAAAGAAGGCCTCCGTGTCGGACCTATTATTGATACATTGAAAATAGCACGAGCCCTTGATCCAAATGAAAAAATTGAATCATATGCGCTTCAATATTTACGCTACCTCCTTGGGATCGAGGTCGAGGCTACTGCCCATGACGCCTGGGGTGATATTTTGGTATTGGAACAGCTATTTTATCGATTACTGAAAAAGATTGTTGATGAGAAGAAAATTTCCCAAGACGATGCCATTAATTGGATGATCGAAGAATCAAAGAAACCAACCCTCTACCGCAGTATAAAATTTGGTAAATACGCCGGGCAAAAATTAGAAGACGTCGCTGAAACCGATCCGGGCTACCTGCGTTGGTTATTAGGTGAGAAAGAAAAAGAAGAGGTGCCAGATGAAAATTGGTTGCACACCCTAAAACACTACTTGCATCTGTAAGTGGTGTTTTACGTGATATAATCAATGACATGACTATTGTTTTCATCATTATAGGAATTGGAATTATATTTTTACTCATTTGGCTCATCACCGAAGTCCGGAAAAATAAAAAACCAGTCGAGGACTCGAACGCAATGCAAATGCTGGTACAAAACATGAACGCCTTGCAGGATCGCCTCGACGGTTCACAAAAAGATATCTCCGAAGCCGTGCGAAACCAATTTTCGGAATCACAGAAACTGATTCAGCGTATCAACGAACAGATGTCAAAAAATCTTCTTGAGGTTACGCGTGAAATTACTGAAACCAAAGAAGCGAACAAACAGGTATTTGATCTTGCAGGACAACTTGTCGATCTTGAAAAGGTTCTTAAAAATCAGAAAACCCGTGGGAACCTGGGTGAAATGGGATTGGAACTAATCCTGTCAAACATCTTGCCTCCAACCGGATACCAAATGCAGTATGGATTCAAGGATGGAAAAATTGTCGATGCGGTGATCCGCGTCCAGGACGATAAACTGATTCCCGTTGATGCCAAATTCTCGCTGGATAATTATCGCCGACTCGTCGATGAAACTGATGATGAGAAACGTGTTGAACTAGAAAAAGCATTTAAAACTGATCTCAAAAAACGTATAGACGAAACCGCGCAGTACGTTCGCCCTGACGAGGGTACCCTTCCCTTTGCGTTCATGTTTATTCCTGCCGAGGGAATCTACTATGACCTATTAGTGAACGAGGTTGGCGCGGTCAAGGCAAATACGCGCAGTCTGATTGATTATGCCTACCATGATAAAAAAGTCGTGATTGTATCTCCGACAACATTCAGCGCCTACCTGCAATCAGTGTTGTACGGATTCAAGGCCTTTCAGATTGAACAATCAGCGGTTGAAATCCAAAAACATGTTCAGAAACTTGGTCGGCACTTGTTGGCGTATGAAGAAGCATTTGACAAAGTTGGTAAAACGCTGATGACCACAATGAATCACTACGAAAAAGCGTCAGGACAGTTCAAACAAATCGACAAAGATATTTTAAAAATCACTGGCGAATCACCCGAACTCGGTAACCTCCTTGATACACCGGAAGAAAAATAAATCCGTAACATAGGCGGATTTTTGACTATAATTAGGATTCTGTTAAGATAAAGGTTAAGGAATATTCTCTAACCAAATACCATAAGCCATGTTTATAGGAATAATTAAGCAAATCAAAAACCCTTTCAATCAAAAAAAGCAAAAAGAAAGAACCGGTCAACACCACCAGCATCGTCTGGAACACGCAAACAAAAACAACCATCGAATTGGATACAACAACTAAACCTCTAACAACCAACCCCGCACTTACCGTGCGGGAATCTTTTTATACGAGCGACAACAACTGTTCAAGGTAATCTCGTTTGTTTGAAAGTTTGGGCACTTTATGTTGCCCTCCAAGTTTTCCTCGAGTTTCCATCCATTTCATGAATGTCCCCTTAGGAACCATGTTCATGATCAATTCTTGAAGAGCAATGTCGTCTTGGCGTTTCGCTGCATAATCAGAGTTCAATGATTGTAAGGTCTCGTCTAAAAGAGTGGTAAAAAATTTAACGTCTGTAGGTTCTGTTTGAAATTCAATCACCCATTCATGACCTCCCTTTCCCTCTTCATTCATGAAAACAGGACCTGCGGTATAGTGACTTACAACGGCATTTGTTTGTTCACAAACATGGGAAATAGCTTCATCGGTATTCCCCACCATAAGTTCTTCACCAAACACATTGATGAAATGTTTGGTTCGTCCGCTAATTTTTATTCGATACGGATCAGTTGAAGTGAAACATACGGTATCACCAATATCATACCGCCATAATCCAGCATTCGTACTCATGATGATTGCATAATCTACACCGACTTCTACCTCTTTGAGCGGGATGGGTTTTATGGTTTGTGTTCCATATTGATCCATAGGAATAAATTCATAAAAAATTCCATGATCAGTAAGAAGAAGCATTTCTCCAGGTTTTAATGGATTATCTTGAATAGCTATAAAACCTTCGGAGGCATTGTATACCTCCATGTACTTCATATCAGAAAATGGCAAGAGCTTTTCGAATATTGGTCGATATGGCGCAAATGATACGGCTCCATGAATAAACAACTCGAGGTTCGGCCAAATATCTCGCAATGTTTTATATGGATATTGTATTTTCATTTCTTCAAAGATACTTACAAACCAGGTTGGAACTCCTGACAAATGAGTAATATTTTTATGAACAGTATCTTTAATAATTCCAGGGATTTTATCTTTCCATTCTTTCATGAGCGCAATCTCAAGAGATGGTTCTCGATACTCTTCACTCCATTTTGGCAATTCAGAAATAATAATTGCTGAAACATCGCCAATTTTAATGTTGTGCTCGTTAGTGTCAAAACTACCACCAAGTGAGAGTACGCAACCCTTATCACGAAACAAATCGCTATCAGGATAATTTTTAAAGAATATCGAATACACATCACGCCCTGCCTTATAGTTGTTACCATACAACGCATCATGAGACACAGGGATGTACTTGCTAATATCATTGGTAGTTCCAGATGATTTTGAAAATGAAGTAATCGTACCAGGCCAAAGAACATCGCTCTCACCGCGCAACATGCGAGCAATATAGGGTTCAATATCTTCATAACGTAAAATCGGTACAACTTTTTGGTACTGTTCTAAATTCGCAATATCTGAAAAATTGTGTTTCTTCCCAAATTCAGTGGACTGTGCAATGTGGAGTAAATCAAACAAAATAAGTTCCTGTGAAATATCGGCTGTTTTTTTCCACAAATCTACGCGATAGGTACGAAGCTGAAAATACTTTTTCATTGATGTTTCAATGATTTTTTTCATACGTTTTCAATAGTAGCACGTGAATGATGTTCGCAAAGGACTTGATATTTTTTTATATTATGTGAATATAAAATTTAAGAACCAATACATGTAACACCATGAAAAAGTTAATTATTTTATTGAGCCTATTGTTGTGTGTCAGCTGCTACCCTTTTTATCCAACGATAACTTACGGGTATGCACGACCTATTTATAGTGTCGAAACTATCAATTGCCAAAGATGCGGTCATTGCCATTCACGGACAGTAACGTACCAAAATATTGTGTACGATTACGATTACTTCCAGATCAACCAACAAATAATCATGAGCCGATATGTCAATCGTGCATATCAAAATCCCTATCGCACCTACTATTCGGTGCCTTGGTGGATGTGGTAGTAATACCACACAACGAAAAAATCCGAGTTTACATTAGTTCGGATTTTATTTTTTCATCATTTTAAGAAATACATCGTTTGAGATATGTACTTTTCCCATTGCTGCCATTTTCTTCTTTCCTTTTTTCTGCTTCTCGCGCAACTTCATCTTTCGAGTAATATCTCCGCCATACAATTTTGCCGTTACATCTTTTTTTAATGCAGAGAGCTTGCGAGATGCAACAATCCGCCCATTTACCTGCCCTTGAATTTTTACCACAAACATCTGTCGAGGTAATACTGAATAAAGTTTTTCAACCGCATCTTCGGCCTCACTATTTGCTCTTCTCATTGAGACAATGCGCGCAAAAGCGGGAACGATTTCTTCGGCAACCAAAATATCCAAACGTGTAACATCAGCTGTTCTCATTTCTTTAATAGCATATGAAATAGAAGCATATCCTGATGACACGGACTTTAATTCATCAAAAAAATTTCTCATGAGCTCACGAAGTGGCATCATAACAATGATTTGAGTACGCCCATCTCCAAAGGTAACGGTATCTCCGGTTTCTCCCTCATGTTCAAAGAGGAGTGTCATAATAGTCCCAAGATATTCTCCTGGTGTAATAATTTTCATTTCAACCCAGGGCTCTTCAACCATTGCAACATCACCATGATCTGGGAAGAGTGCGGCTGAATAGACGGTAACCATCTCGCCGTTTTTCTTCATAACTTCATAGGTAACTGAAGGTGAGGTAACAATGAGGTCAATATCAAATTCTCGGCGCAAACGTTCTGAAATGATTTCGAGGTGTAACATACCGAGACACCCGACACGAAATCCACGACCCAAAGTCCCCGAAACCTCTTCTTCGTACGAAAGCGAAGAGTCAGAGAGTTGCAAACGACCGAGTGCTGTTTTTAAGATTTCAAAATCATCAGTAGATTCTGGATATACTGACGCCCACACTACAGGTGTTGGTTCCATGTATCCAGGGAGGGTTTCAAGCTGGTCTTTGAATAGAGTAACCGTATCTCCAACTTGGGCGACTTTCGCCTCTTTAATTCCAGTTACAATATAACCTATCTCCCCTGCTGTTAATCCATCGGTTGCTTCTGCATCTGGTTTGAAAACCCCCACCTCAAGAGCGAAAAATTTTCGCTTTGATGTTCCAAAAATGAGTTGATCTCCTTTTTTTACGCTACCATCAATGAGTCTGACATAAATGATTACCCCTTTATGATTAGAGTATTCAAAATCAAACACGAGACCACGAACACTTTTAGTATCAGAAATGAGGGGTTGAGGATGTTCAATGTCAGAAATAATATGATTCAACAACGTATCAACACCCTCACCTGTTTTTCCTGAAACACAAAGAATATCTTCAGCAGGAACATCTAAAAGCGTCATAACTTCTTCTTTGACTTCGGTAATCCGAGCAAGAGGCGAATCAACTTTTGAAAGCACAGGAATGATTTTCAAGTGTGCTGCTTTTACCATTTCAAGAGTAGTGAGTGTTTGCGCTTGTACTCCTTGTGTTGCATCTACGAGAAGAATGGAACCTTCGACTGCCTTGAGAGCACGTGATACCTCATACGAAAAATCAATATGTCCTGGTGTATCAATAAGATTCAAAATATAGCGTTCGCCATGACAGGTATATTCCATGCGTACTGGTTGCATTTTAATAGTGATACCACGCTCTTGTTCCAACTCCATAGTATCGAGCATCTGATTTCGCATTTTTCTCTCAGGAATAGTCTTAGTTACCTCAAGCATGCGATCGGCAAGGGTTGATTTCCCATGGTCAATGTGCGCAATGATTGAAAAATTGCGAATATGAGATAAATTCATGGTCTGTATTCTAACAGAAACCCTAAAAGTATAAAGGAATTTACCAAGTATATAAGTGGGTAAAATACTTTACAAAATGATTAAAATCAGTATAGTCAATACTATATGGAATGGTTAACACAACAAATTATTACCCTGACTCCCCTTGCTCTTTTTGTATTACTATTAGCAGCAATGTGTGTCGGATGGATTGTTTACGGTTTGCGCGGCTACCACCATTGGTTTAAACGCTTTCATCGATATCGAATACTTCCAGAACGAAGACGAATGAAACCTTACTATGGTTATGTGGAATATATTCCCGAAGTGATGAAATCCCCAGTATCAATAGCACAACCAGTAGCGCGACCACCGCACATTATCAATAAAACACAAGCTCCTGTTGCACCAAAGTATTCAACAAAAGATGATTTACAAGTCATTGAAGGCATTGGGCCAAAAACCGAAGAAGTACTCAATGAACATGGTATCCATACGTGGAGAGAACTTGCCCAAACACCACTTCAAAATATTAGAAATATACTTGAACGTGCAGGACTTACCCTCCAAGATCCAACAACATGGAACCAACAGGCACATATGGCGTACATGGGTCAGTGGGGTGAATTGAGAAACTACCAAGATATATTAACAAGAGGAAAATAAAAACACAGTACCTACTGTGTTTTTATTCTTCAGGAATAAAACCGTTTACCTGAGAGTTCCACAAAGCGGCATAATGACCCTTCTTTTCAAGGAGAGTGGCATGTGAACCTTCTTCGATGATATGTCCATGATCCATAACAATAATTCGATCCATCTTTTGTATAGTTGAGAGACGGTGTGCGATAACAATGGTTGTTCTGTTTTTTGAAAGTTGCTCAAAGGATTCCTGAATATATCCTTCGCTCATAGAATCTAACGATGATGTGGCTTCATCAAGAACTAGTATTGGTGCATTTTTCTTCAACATAGCACGAGCAATACCAATGCGTTGCCGTTGTCCTCCAGAGAGTTTAATCCCGCGCTCTCCCACCTTTGTTTCGTAGCCATGTTCGAGTTTTTCAACAAACTCATGAACGTGTGCAGCCCGAGCAGCCTCTATAACTTCATCATTGGTAGCATCAGGATTACCATATGCAATGTTCTCAAAAATACTTCTGTGAAAAAGAATAGTTTCCTGAGGAATATATGCGATCATTTTTCTGAGATCGTCTTGCTTTACATGAGCAATGTTTTGTCCATCAATAGACAGTGTTCCAGCATCAACATCATAAAACCGCAAGAGGAGTTTTGTGAGCGTAGTTTTTCCAGAACCTGACTTACCTACAACACCAAGTGATTGTCCTTGCGGAATAGTGAGGTTAAAGTTTTCAAAGACATGATCGCCTTCTGGATAGGTAAACGAAATGTCACGAAAAGATATTGTACCTTCACGCATACGTATGGGTTCAGTATGAGATCTATCTTGAACCTGAATAGGTTGCTCTATAATATCGACAAATTCAACTGAATCTGAAACAGCAGTACTAAAGCGTATAATACTTTTACCAAGTTCCCAAAGGAATTTACCAAGAGAACTAATGTAAATTTGCAGTAACACAACTGTTCCTGTACTTAACAATCCGCGAGACCACAACCAGAGTGCAGCTCCCATTCCAATAATTTCAAAAGAAATAAGGAGGGCACCCTGAACTTTCCAAATGTGATTATCAAACCTCCATTTTGCATAACGAGTTGTATAGTCATACTCTGTTACATCACTGAAACGCTCAAGCTCCTGCACACGACCAGAAAATATTTTAACATTCAATATGTTAGTAAGAACATCTGACAAGCTACCAGAAACCTGTGAATCTGCTTCTGCGCTTTTTAAATTGATTGGAATTTTCTTGCTATTTAATCTGAAAATGACAAGAAGAAAAACGATTGTCCACACAAGAAAAATCAAACCGAGTATGATATTTTCTCGCATGAGTACAACAAACATTCCGACAATATAGAGAGCGGTCAAGTAGAAAGAAAACAGTAAGGTATCAAAAATCACCTCAAATGAAGCATTGAAACGTTTTGTTTTTGCAACAAGACTACCAACGAAACTGTTAGCAAAAAAGTTATACGCATGTTCTGAAATCTTCTCAAGTGAAAAATCATAGATGTTTTTTAAACTTCGCGCTTGAAAACGAATAATCAATATGTCACCAATTCGGCGAAGAATAAAAACTAAAACGGTAACACCAGCCAACCAAAAAAACAAGTTGAGTAAGGCGTGAACAGCATCAACTTTCGATAGTGCATTGATGATATTTTTATAGATAATAGGCGTAACAATGCCGCTGAGTACCGCAGCACATCCATAAAAAATGAACGTTCCTATTACCATATATTGGTATTTTTTTAAAAACGGCAAAAAATACCAAATAACTTTTTTAAACTTGTTCATAGTACATATAACGTTTAAACCTCTGATGTATTACACGTACGATTGATCGCACATACTTAGGCATGAAGTTTTTTTCTCACCGCCCGTACAAAAACTCTCATTTCTTCATTTCTTACAAACCACAAGAAAAAGAAACCAACAACAAGAGCAACGAGGCCACTTGTAAATCCATGAAAGAGGACACTTATAGTTGATGATTGATCAATATAAGGACTGATAAATTGCAACATACTGTATGCCACCACACCCATCAAGAGTGAAACAATACACGAGTGTCTGATTGTTCGTGCTAATCCAAAGGCAGTCACATATTTGAAATCTTTTTTAAAACTGACAAGAAGCAGTATCAAATTCAAAAACATTCCAATTGAATATGCTAAAGAGAGCATAATAACGCTTGAACCTGCAACATTTTGAATACGGAGTAAACTTTCAAAGAAAAATTGCAGAGCTGGAAACGCATTATAGAGAGTAATAAATACGTAGGCAAAAATAATAGTAAGCACCGATGAGACTAATGTGATCCAGAGTGGCTTCCATGTCTTTCCTGATGCATAGTACGCACGAATCAATAACAGAATAATGCTCTGAGCAACAACAGAGACAATAAAGAGCGCAAGTGAAGCGGCCGTCAATCGCGTATCAGCCCAATCAAAATTTCCAGTTCCCAAGATAACCCGAACTATTTGCGCACGCAACACGACAAAAAGTGCTATGACAGGTAATGACCAGAAAATAATTTGACGCATAGGTCCGATGACATGAGCAACAAATTCTTCAAAATTTTTCTTGTTAAAATAATCAACTAATGTTGGAAACGCGGCAACAGAGTACGAGACTCCAATAATCGCAAGTGGCACCGATTGTAAATTGTATGAAAGGTTGAATACGGAAATAGTTCCCGAAACCAGTGTCGAAGCAATCGAAACAAAAATCAAAAATACAATTTTTGACATAGAAAGCGTAATCGTTCGCGGAAGAGAATGTAGCACAACGGTTCGTATATGACGCCAATTAATGTGTCGCACAAATCGTGGAAAAAGCCCATGACGAACAACAACCGGCACCTGAATGAACATATGGAGGAGTGCGCCCAAAATCACCCCATACCCTAGACCTACCGTACCAAAGACTGGATACAACCAAACGATACCGATAATAATTCCAAGGTTGTAAAAAACCGGTGCGATTGCATACACAAAAAATTGTTTAAATGCTTGAGTAATAGTTGCAAATAAATTGGAAATACCGAGTAATATCGGCGAGAGCAACATAACTCGAGATAACATAATGGTCTGAGCAAGTTCATTATTATTGAAACCAGGAAACAAATGTTGTGCTAGAGTTGGCATCCAAATCCAACACATAACGGCAATAATAAAGATCGCAAGAAAAAAAGTGGTGAAAATTTCATAAATAAATTTTTTCCCATCGCGATATGATTTTTGCATCTGCGTTTTCAAAAACGGCATGAGAATGGAAACCGAAACGAACGCTGCACCAAAGGTAAAAATTAAATCGGGCACACGAAACGCCGCATAGTAAATATCAAGCGTACTTCCCGCACCAATATTCCCTGCCAAGAGACGATCCCGAAAAATACCAAGAATCTGAGACATGAACGTAAAAAAACCGAGCACCAATGCGGCCTCCGATATTTGAGAGAACTCTCGATTAAACAGTTTCATAATACGTTCCATAGACTGTTTCTAGTGTACACGAGAGCGTAAGAAAGACAAAAACAGAATTTATAGGTTCTGTTTTTTAAGCCAATTTATAATAACTTCAGTATAACAAAAACCAAGCTCAGGGCTTAGTTTTCATCAACAATTACATGGATGGCTTTCAATGGGTTGGTTGGGATATTGCTGAATTGTTGAATGCGGGCGCATATACCATCAGGCGATTCATCAGCATCAACAAACAAATATGCACTGTTATCACCAAACGTCACATCAGTCAGTTCAAAATTATCTTCGTCATAATCTGGAAATTCAACTTCATCAGGTTGTGCTGACAGGTCGCACGGAACGTCATCATGATGAGCAAAATTTTTGAGATAGTAGAAACCAAGAATAAATGGTTCAGCAATTTTTTGTGCAACGTGTGTTACACCAGAATACACTTGTGAACCTTTTTTCTGTTGTTTTTTGCTCTCTTTATTCGATTCAGCATTTGAGAATGATTCTGTGAGCGGATGATCGAGCACAACTTCTTCTCCATCAATAACCTCAACGTAAGTTGTGTCTTTCGCATCGTTATTTTTATGTAAGAGGTATATTCCAACAGCAATTAACACAAGAGCTGCAATGATCGTAATCCATGTATCTATTTTCTTCATATGTATTGAATATACAATACTTTATAAAGAAAGCAATAATGAAAACACCTCAAACAAGGTGTTTTTAAACTGGTCAAATGTTATACAACAAGGTTGATAATTTTACCTGGTACATGGATGAATTTTGTAATCTCCTTCCCTTCCGTCCATTTTTGTACCTCAGGCATGGCAAGAACGCGGGCTTTCAGAGACGCTTGGTCTTCTTCATCATCTACAACAACCTGCGCACGTACTTTTCCATTTATTTGAACAGGAATTGCACTATGAGAAGAAACAATTAATGACTCATCATGGGCTGGGAACATTTCCGTATGAACTGAGCTATCATTATTCTGCATCCACAACTCTTCAGCAATGTGAGGAGCGAATGGGGCAAGAATTTTTACAAAAACATCGTAATCGCTTTGTGAGATGCCCTGTGATTTTTCAGCTTTGTTCACAAACGTCATCATTGCTGATATGGCGGTGTTGAGTTTGAGTCGATCAATGTCTTCACTCACTTTTTTAATTGTCGCGTGTAATTCCGGAACAAGGTTCTCATCGGTTTCATCTGCGATATGTGATTGTAAACGCCACACCCGATCAAGAAACCGCCTGACGCCAACAACCCCGTTCGGATCCCATGGATAGTTCCCTGGTTCGTTAAATGGACCAATAAACGCGAGGTACATGCGAACTGTGTCAGCACCAACGTGTGATACGACCTCATCGGGATCGATGACGTTACCTTTTGATTTTGACATCTTTGCTCCATCAGGACCGAGAATGAGTCCACGGTTCAATCGCCCTGTATATGGTTCATTTTCATTTACGAGGCCAAGTTTTCGGAGCGCCTTTACCCAAAATCGACTGTACAAGAGGTGCATGGTGGTATGTTCAGCTCCACCAAAATACATATCAACCGGCATCCATGATTTCATAGTTTCCTGTGATGCAAATGCTATGTCGTTCTGATTATCCAAATACCGGTAGAAGTACCATGACGAATCAACAAAGGTATCCATCGTGTCGACTTCGGGTTTCCAGCCCGTTCCAAAAATATCTTCGGTTCGTTTTTGTAATTCCTCTGAACGAGCAAGCGGTGCCGTCCCGTCAGGTGTGTGGTCGACATCATCCGGAAGTAACCACGGCAGGTGTTCATCAGGAATAGGATGTGGCGTACCCTCAGGATCATACACAATCGGAATTGGACATCCCCAGTATCGCTGACGAGAAACTCCCCAATCGCGTAAGCGGTAGGTTTTCGTTATCGTTCCACCAACTGATGTGGTGATATTTTTTCGAGCGTCTTCTGATGTTTGGGTATTAAATCCTGGGGAATTAATTAGTTTACCCTCAAAGTCGCAACAAAAACGTTTTCCCTGTGGGAGCATTCCGTTGTCATGTGAACCGAGAAAGTCGTACATAGCGTTCCATTCGGCATTAATTTGTTCCTGAGTTCTCTTCTTTTCAGTGGTTCCTGCTGCCTGGATAAATGCATTCTCGCCACTGGTCACCAATGGTCGCGAATTGCCAATTTCGCCAGCTGACGGTAGTACTACAAATTTAAACGGTAGGTCATACTTCAAGGCAAACTCACAATCGCGTTCATCGTGCGCAGGAACCGCCATGACCGCACCTGTCCCAAAGTGAGCGAGCACGTAATCAGCAACCCACACGGGAATCGGCTCGTTCGTAGCTGGATTAATGGCCTCAATACCTTTTAGCTGTACCCCCGTTTTATCTCGTGATTGCTGACGGTCGAGATCAGATTTTTTCTCGACTTCTTTGGTGTACGCTTTAACCTCGTCCCAATTAGAAATTTGTTCTTTCAATGATTGAACCATTTCATGTTCGGGAGCAATTACAAGGTATGTAGCTCCGAACAAGGTGTCAGCACGAGTAGTGAAAACATCAATTTTTGAATTTCGATAATCAATC
>JAGQMO010000073.1 GCA_020428615.1 Patescibacteria group bacterium
CTTCTTCAATTGCGCGTGCGCCGTATTTTTCTTCAAGCAACTGCCGAATGTACATAACAAAGTGGGGCGCACGAATACGGGTTTCGGGTCGAGGGTTGAAGGTTACTTTTTCAGCGCGCGCAGCGTCGAACTCTTCTTCAGTAATAAAACCTTCCTCGAGCATTCTCTGAAGTACAAGATTCTTACGGGTTTCTAACTCTTTACTATTATCTCCATAGGGTGAATAAAATGTTGGTG
The DNA here is from genome assembly GCA_020428615.1 of Patescibacteria group bacterium. Taxonomy (GTDB): domain Bacteria; phylum Patescibacteriota; class Minisyncoccia; order Phycocordibacterales; family UBA1006; genus UBA1006. The sequence goes on from JAGQMO010000073.1 coordinate 238, forward strand.
CTTGTGGAAGCGCAGCAAGGTACGCTGCTTCAGCAAGAGTAACATCAGCAGGATCCTTGCCAAAAAACTGACGGGTTGCTTCTGCGACACCATACAACGTTCCACCATAGGGTGCCTCGTTCAGGTAGAGGTTGAGGATTTCTTCTTTTGATAACTCTTGCTCAAGTTTAAGTGCAAGCACCCACTCTTTCAGTTTGCGGGAGATTTTGCGATCAGATGTGAGCAGAGAGTTTTTAACAACCTGTTGTGTAATCGTTGAACCTCCTTGAATACCTTTTCCACGCAGTGGTTGTAAAAACAACGCACGAAGTGTTGCGAGTGGACGAATACCATTGTGTTCGTAAAAATCAGCATCCTCAATAGCAATTGTCGCGTTTTTAATATGTCGTGAAATAGCATCAAAAGGCACGACAGTTCTCTGAATATCTTCATGGACATCAAACAACAAAATCTCTCCCGTACGATCATAAATTTTTGTTGATTGTTCTACTTTACGTTCAGTAATAACATCAAAGTCAGGAAGTTTGAGTGTTGTCCTCCAAATTAACAATGAACCAGCACCAAGGAGCCCTACTGCCATACCAAGAAAGAGTAACGTAATAAGGGGCTTCGTATAATAGCGTTTTCGCATTCGTTTATGTGATTGTGACATAGTGTCAAAAGTATACGTCAAATACAGTCTTCAATAAAGACTCATATCGTGTGACAGGGAGTTTTTTGCTACACTGGAGCTATGTTTGGAAAGAAACAACAATCAGCGATCATAAATGACGAGCAGAAAATAGATGAAGTACTTACTCGGGGTGTGGAAGAGGTTATTCACAAAGATGACCTCAAGAAAAAGCTCCTTTCAGGAAAAAGACTTCGTATAAAACTAGGCATTGAGCCGACAGGACCCAATATTCACATCGGGCATGCGGTAACACTTTTGAAATTGCGCGATTTTCAACAGTTAGGACATCAAGTGGTGCTCATTATTGGAGATGCAACAGGTGTCATTGGCGATACCTCTGACAAGGACAGTGAACGACCGATGGTTACCCGCACAGAGGTTGTGGAGAACAAAAAAACATTTATAGAGCAAGCCAGCAAACTTCTAGCGATTAAAGATGTAGAAATTCATCACAACTCAGAATGGCTGGATACGCTTACCTTTAGCGAAATAGGAGAACAAGCAAATCAGTTCTCCATTGCTGAATTTATTGCTCGCGATAACATCAAACGCCGTCTTGATGCAGGGAAGCGTGTTTCACTTCGAGAAACGCTCTATCCGCTGATGCAGGGGTATGACAGTGTAGCAGTGAAGGCGGATGTTGAATTGGGGGGTGTTGATCAACGGTTCAATCTTTTAGCTGGGCGTACACTACAACAGTATTATGGACAAGAACCACAAAA
>JAGQMO010000074.1 GCA_020428615.1 Patescibacteria group bacterium
TTTGATTCTCGATCCTCTTTTTATCTTTGGGTGGGGACCGATACATGGCATGGGTGTTATGGGAGCAGCACTTGCCACGATTGGAACACAACTTCTCGCAACAGTAATTGGGTTCATAGTTTTATTGAGAGGGAAATATGGTATTCAACTTGATTTTAAAGATTTCAAACCACATTTGTTATTCATTAAAAAGGCCTTTAAGCTCGGTTTTCCTGCGTCTATTGAGCAATCATCTCGCGCACTCGGTATGAGTGTTCTGACCTTTCTCGTAGCGAGTTTTGGTACGCTCAGCGTTGCTGCGTATGGTGTTGGTGGAAATATAACCATGATTGTAATTATTCCTGCCTTTGGGCTCTCTATTGCGATTGGAGTACTTGTTGGGCAAAACATTGGTGCAGGTAATACCAAACGAGCAGAAGAGGTGGCACGACTTGGACAATGGGTTTCTTTTGCTGTGCTCACGTTGTGTGGATTGATTGCTTTCATATTTGCTTCACACATCGCCCGATTCTTTATTCCAAGTGATCCTGCAATTATAGCTGAAGGAGCTCGGTTCATACGAATCATGTCGTTCTCGTTTGGTTTTATTGGTATTCAGTTGGCAATCAATGGTATTTTGCGAGCAGCAGGGAACATGATGGCACCTATGATGATGACGATTACCTCTCAGTGGGTCGTATTGTTTCCTCTGGCATACATACTCTCAAAGCATACGAATCTTGGTATGACTGGGTTATGGTATTCATTCCCGATTGCCAATATTGTCATGGTGGTCATTGCCCTCATATGGTTCAGTAAAACATCGTGGCAACGTATCAATCTTACCAAAGAAGATCGAGAAGAGATTCATGCAACTCAAGAAATTTTGATTGAAGAGGGGGTGAGAGGATAGAATTTTTTGAAGTTATGCTTTTTATTCGTGAATAAAATCCCGTAAGTGTATATTGACATATTATTAAATAGTTAATATAGTATAAGAAACTCAAACTTTACAATACTATGAAAAACAAAATCTTTGACCTATTACAGCCCCGGCATATTTATTCTGGATCAACAGGTCTTGGCCATGTTTACATGCCAACATCGTTATTGACCACGGGATCTCGGCTGTTACAAGCAGGTTATGAGGTTTCTTTGTTCGATGAAAATATACGACCTTATAGAGGTACTGCTCAAAACTTGGGTATAAACCTCTTGGGATCACCCTATGTTCCCGTAGTAAAGGATCGATTACATACATTGTCTCAGCAAAACATTTTTTTGGGAGGACAGGTCGTGAATGGACTAACTTCCAATCAAAGGCAACAACTTTTCGGTTCGGTTTACAATGGTAATGATGATGAAATTTTGAAGAGCGTATTAGGTATCGAAAGTCTACCATCGCCCTACAAAACATCATTAATTCCCATGTATGAACGCATTCCTGACCAAGACATGAAAAAGTATCTTGAAAAAGAATTTTCCTTCTTTGTCTCACAGGGGTGCAAGTTTGCTTGTAAGTTTTGCGCGGCTATTCGTACCCAAAAGGATGCTTTGGGCACGGTTACGAAAGTTACCGAAGTGTATCGGGATTTTGATATTATGGAGCAAGACCTATCCTATTTACTTGGTCGTGCACGTACATTAGGAGTGTCTCATATTGATATTTACATGTCGAATTTAGATGTTTTCCAATCACCTGTACAATTAGGAAAATTTGCCGATACAGTTATCAAAGTTCGTAGTAATATTCCTGAGATTCAGGTAACTCTGCGAGCGTTGGCTACCATTGATTCTTTTTTGAATTGTGCTGAAAAGCATCCAGATGTAATTACGAAACTTGTGCAAGCTGGTTATACCACTACAGGTTTTGGAATTGATGGAGGAGCACCTGAAGTTTGGCGAAAGGTTGGTAAGGCGCATAACTTTTCATCCAAAGATAATGATCCTGCAAAAAAGTCCATTGAAGCGCTTCGGATATCAAAAGAAGTTTTCGGTATTACACCAGAGATATTAATGGTATTTGGTCATCCAGATGTTGATACAGTCGATTCTATGCAATCTGCTGTTGACTTTACTCACGCGATGGTTGATTTATACGGAGCCGTTCCACGACCTCATATTGCAAAAAACCTGATCCCTGGGAATGACCATTGGATGAACCCAGCAAACCAAGCAGAAGTACAGATGTTTATACAAGAACCCTGGCTTTTCCAAGCATTAGATTTTTGTGCATTAGCTACTGAATATACTCATGGGAATAAAGATTTTGCGAAGTTGGTTAACAAATATTATTTAGCAATATGTAATATTGAGGGCAATACAACACAACCTATTTATCCAATAGAGTTGACAAACAAACAGGTAACACTATCGGGCATTCAAAATATGCTTGCCGTGAACTTGAATAGGTTCGATAGGTAGTTTGTCTGTTTCAGTATTAAAAAACCGAGGAATATTACCCCTTGGTTTTTTTATACTCATTAGCCAACCTACGTAGTACGTCTTTTTAACCTAACTTTGTTATAATGAATGGTATCATGATTATATTTGTTTGGGGTCTGCCTGGTGCGGGCAAATCGACAGTAGGAAGAATGCTTGCAGAAAAACTGAATCTTGGTTTTTATGAAATGGATGATTATTTACCGGATAGTTTTAAGGAAAAGATGAAATCAGGTAAGTTAATAACTGATGAAGATAGAGACTCTTTTTTCTCCACTTTCACGAAAAAACTTAAAGAAATAGATACCGGCAAAGATTTTGTAGTTTCTGGGTACGTTGCAAAAAAAAGACATAGAGATCAATTAAAAAATATTGGCGATCTGAGATTCTTTGAATTGGTTGCAGACCGAGCTCTCTTAACCGAAAGACTTAAAAAAAGAAAAGATCATTTTTTTGAGGAGGAGACCTTGAAGAAAGTTTTAAAAAATTACGAACCCTTGAACGACTCGGTAAAAATTGATGCTGAGAAAAGTATTGCCTATGTAGTGAAACAGATCATAGACAGTCTTAACTAAAAGCCCGTGTAGGCATTAAGCTAGCTTTTTCTGTGATCCCACGGGGAGTCGAACCCCGATTTCCAGGATGAGAACCTGACGTCCTAACCATTAGACGATGGGACCAATGGGAATATACTACTATTTTTATGTGTTTTTACAAATATTTGAAATAAAAAAGGATGATTTGTGTCATCCTTTTTATACTCAATGAGTATTTAGTTTTGAAAGTTAATTGACTTGTTCAGATCATCCAAGGTTTTAACAATCATGTTAATGCATTCCTTTGTTGATGGATTCTCCTCACCCTTCTTGTACCATGGTCGAGTCAAACCACTTGATAAGTTTATTCGAGTGAGTGCAAGTTCAATACCAGAATCTCGAAGTATTTGTGCGACTTCACTAGCATCTCCACCTTGTGATTTGCCTACACCTGGGATTAATAGAGGGATATCTTTACCTGCGAATTTCGCACCTAAGATAGCGAGTTCTTCCGCTGAATTTCCAGCTACCACAGCTCCCACACCAGGTCTATTTTTTGACCATGATATAAGGTTTTCAGCTACTTCTTCGTAGACTGGTTTACCATTCAACATTGCTTTCAATTCAAGGTCTTTAGCACCTGGGTTGGTAGTCTTCACTAGTAAATAGGCACCTCTACTGTATTGTGGGTTACAGTAATTTAGAAAAGGACCGACCGAGTCACTACCCATATAGGTATGAACTGTTACCGAGTTTGACAACCATGATCCAAATCCATATTGTGCCCATTGTTCTGAACTGGTTCCAATATCTGCTTTTTTATAATCAAGACAGATCGGCACAACAAAATATTTGTTAATCAGTCCCAACATATGAACCAGGGCGTTTGAACCACGGTACTCTCCTGAATACGGATTGTCGTGGACTTGCCACCACGCGAGGTTTGGTTTGAACATCCCAGGGCTTACATTTGCTTTTTCCATTTCCTTAAAGACTTCTTCCATAAACGCAACAAATCCGTCTATACCCATTGACTGATATTCCTGTGGCAACGCATCAATAACAGGATCAAGACCAAAAGATATAATACTACCTGATTGATCTGCTGATTTTCGTAATTGTGTTAGGAAGCCAAAGTCAAATTCAAGTTTATGTCGATTAAACCAATCAACAGGGTCGTTTACCCAATCCATCAATTTTTCGTAATCTGCTGATGGAAGCGATTTTTCGAGTACGGGTAGTAAATCGTAAATGTTCAGGAGGGATTCATATGTTAATCCCGCATTTTTGAAGTTCTTGTCGGCTCCTAATATTTCATAAGAGAAAATAGAAATACAGTGTACTTTAGTGGCACCGGCTTTCTTTATGATTTCTGCATTTGTAATCATACTTCCTCCTGTTGATATGAGATCTTCTATGAGTACAACTCTTTTGCCTTTTACGTCTGTTCCTTCAATGAGCTTTTGTAGACCATAATCTTTAGCTTTTGCATCAGGACGTACGTATGCTGCCGGTGTTTCTAGAGTGTACGAGATGATCTCACCGTAAAGGGCAGCCCCAGAGTACACTGACATGATAACGTCAATGCCCATTTCCTTGAGCTTTTCTTCCAAAGATTTAATGATTACTTTTTTAAGATCATGGTGAGCGCGTGCGATTCTAAAATCGCAATACATAGGACTTTTAGTCCCTGATTTAAATGTGATTGGTGTTTTAAAAGTAGTGCCAATCACGCCGTACTTGAATAATAATTCAATAAGTTTTTGTTTCATCAATGTTTGTTTGGATTAATAATTCAGTTTTAAAATTCTTAGTTTAAATAATACAAATTATAAATATATAGTCAATTTTGTAGCAAAAAAAGCCAGAACGTATTCTTCGGCTTTTTTGTTAAAGTCGGAACGCTCCAGAGTAGAGGAGCACCAT
>JAGQMO010000010.1 GCA_020428615.1 Patescibacteria group bacterium
CTATTTTTGGCATTTGTTGGCATTTCAGATCGCGACCCATGTGCTTCATTCTTGAGTCATAAAAATTCCTCAGAAAGCCTTATGGGGTCTTACCTGTGAGGTACTTAACCCGAGTGGCCCGCGAGTACACAAAAACAATTACTATTGCAACGCACATCTTTCAAAAGCCGGTAGATGATTTTGTTTAGAAGCATTCTTTAGATTTTCGAAGACTGCTACTATATCAGGGTAGACTTGAACGATCGGGATGAGTTCTTCTTCATAAAGTCGAACATTTTCAATTTCAGCCTGAACACCCAATGCACAGACCTCGTGAAATGTTTCTGGAATTGATACCTGACCGATCCAGGTATTGTCGGGAATGTCTAATTGGTATTTTTTGTACAAAGCCTTAAGCGATACAATGTGACGCACCTCAGCCTGGACGATATTTACGAAAGGTTTCTTTTCACCAAAAGTGGCTATAGTCACCTGATAGGTCACTAAGGCCTTATACTCATCATTAATGGCACGATCAAGAGCGCTAGCAACATCACTATTGGATGTGCTATTAGATTGATAAGTTGAACCAACAACGGGTTGCTCTGATGATTGCAAGGATAAAATGGTAACCAGAGCGATAATTATAATTCCTAATATTACGTAAAACTTTTTCATAACAATTGATCTTATTTTATGATTAAAATCCCAACTCTTTAAGATTGTTCAAACTCTCGCTCAAGCTCGGATTCGCAGTAATATCTATAAATGACGATGCATCTCCCGCGCTCAGTCCGTTGATACTACTCGTGAATGTTTTTATAATAAACGGAAACGCAATGGCGATAATGATGAGCGGAATAACAAAAAACACGAGACTAACAATGCTTGTCCATAACATTATTTTTCTAGTTTGCTCGACTGATTTGTAAATTTTCGCGAGGGCCTGTTCTTGATTCGAGAGACGCTCCTCTACTGATAACACGTGTGTCGTTTCGTTTTCTTTCATGAAAACAGTATAACAACCTTTCTCATGAAAAAGAAAAAGGGGTATGTAAAGCGTTCTTTACAAACAGATAAAAAAACGTACAGTGGAACCATGCACACACAGCACGTATCAAACCATGTAGCTGAACTACGAAAAGAGCAAAATCTGACACAACAAGAACTCGCCGAGCATATCGGGGTCAGCCGACAAACGATTATCTCGATCGAAAGAGGTAACTATACCCCATCGGTACTGTTAGCACTTAAATTATCAGAAACACTCAACGCTCCTGTTGAACACATCTTCTCACTCTAATCCTATGAACACTCACACGACAAAAGAAATAGCTGTTGCAATTCTGATGATTATTGTTGCGGGAATATGCATGTTCTACGCCATGACACCGATGATGTACCTCACTGTTCATATCATCGCAATTGGTTTCTTTGTACTGTTTGCTATTACCATTTGGCGAACCAAGCCGATTGATGAACGCGAAGCAGCACACCGCGCCATATCGTCTGATATTGCCTTTACTATCGGTGGTGTCCTTCTCGGTATCGGCATGATGTATCAAATTTATACGGAAGGACACATTGATGTATGGCTGATTGCAGTATTGGCGAGCATGGTTATCGCCCGAGCAGTGAGCCAGGTGTGGCTTGACAAACATAATTAGTAAGGAGAGATGTAAAGTATACTTTACATCTCTTTTAACAGGATTATACTGAGGACATACCTTCTTTCAGGTTTTATTTACTCATACATACGAACACTTATGAAAACAATTATTTCAATTATTATCCTAGCAGTCGCAATCGCCGGTATTACTATATACTCGCAAAACACAACACAACAATCGCACGATGATGCGATGATGGAAGACGATATCATGATGGAAGATGGAGAAGACGTTATGGAACAAGACAGCGAAGCCATGATGATGGATGATCACAAAGAGATGACGGACGACACTATGATCAACGATGGATCAACGGTTATGGAATCAGGTGCATACCTCGCTTACGAGAACACCGACATTGCTTTGCTTTCGGGCGACATTGTGCTCTTCTTTCATGCAAGCTGGTGTCCGACATGTCGAGCACTCGACAACGATATCAACGAACACCTCAAAGATATTCCGGGTGGATTGTCTATTGTAAAAGTCGACTACGATTCACACCAAAGTCTTCGGCAACAGTACGGTGTTACGAGTCAGCACACGTTGGTTCAAGTAGACAATCAAAGCAACAAGCTCGCACTCTGGAGTGGAAGCCCTACCCTTGAAGCGTTGGTAACCAAGGTTCAATAAATAATATGGAGTACCTTCCCCTCTCATTCCTCGCGGGTATTCTCACGATTCTCGCGCCGTGCGTGCTTCCGCTCTTGCCGGTTATCATCGGCGGGAGTGTGAGTGAAACGAATGATAAAAAGCGTCCGCTCATTATTACGCTCTCGTTGGCGGCTTCAATTGTTGTTTTTACGCTCCTCCTCAAGGCATCAACCCTACTCATTGATATCCCACAAGATTTCTGGAAATGGTTTGCAGCAACCATCGTATTCCTCTTTGCAGTGAGTCTCCTCTTTCCGAATGCGTGGCCAACGTTGAGTCTGTGGTTCGGAAAAGTAACAGGACAAACAGAAAGCGTTGAACATAAATCGCAAAAGGTGTTATTCAAATTTTATAAGAAAAAAGGATTCTGGGCTGCAGTCGTTTTGGGTGCTGCGCTCGGTCCAGTATTCGCATCCTGTTCGCCGACATACTTTTTAATTCTGGGAACGGTCTTGCCTGCGAGTTTCTTTGTCGGTGTGTTAAACCTCATTGCATACTCTATTGGGCTCGCACTCGTTATGTTCCTAATTTCCTACGCGGGACAACGATTCACCAAAACCTTAAACCTCGCGGCAGATCCAAAAGGTTGGTTCAAACGTGCACTCGGAATTTTGTTCCTCGTTGTTGCAATCGCTATTGCAACTGGATACGACAAAAAATTCAGCACCTACCTCCTCGATCAAGGGTTGTTTGACGTGACTAAAGTCGAACAAAACATTTTAGACAAACGAGATACACAAGAACCTATGAACACAGATGCTCAAGAAATAGATATTTTCAATACCAATGTGAAAGCTCCCGAACTCGCTGGACTGACACACTGGATCAACAGCGAGGGATACGATTCAATCGAGGAGCTTCGGGGGAAGGTTGTGTTGATCGATTTCTGGACGTACTCGTGTATTAACTGCATTCGCACCCTGCCATACATACAAAAATGGCATGAACAATATGCCGATGATGGTTTGGTCATTCTCGGTATCCACGCACCGGAATTCGCCTTTGAACGAAAAGCAGAAAACGTCAAAGATGCAGTCAATGATTACGGACTCACCTATCCCGTTGCGCAAGACAACGATTTCGCCACGTGGCGAAACTACGAAAACCACTACTGGCCAGCAAAATATTTGATTGATAAAAATGGTCGCGTTCGTTATTACCATTTCGGTGAAGGAGAGTACGATGTCACTGAACAGGCAATCACACAACTCCTTGGAACTGACATGATGGACAGTGATGTTGAGGTAAAGTCCTACGGATCAAACCGTGATCTTCGTACCCGCGAAACGTACCTTGGTACCGCGCGACGAGAAAACTTCCTCGGCATTGATGCTAAAACTATTGGATCAAATGAATGGACGATCTCAGGGGGTTGGGATGAAGATGGTGAGAAAATTTTTGCCGATTCTCTACCGGTGAGTCTGACGATGAAATTCCACGCAGCTGAAGCAAACCTCGTTATGAATGGCACAGCAACGGCCGAGATTATTGTCGATGGTGAATTCTATAAAACTATCACCATTGATGGCGCACGACTCTACAATATATTCGAAGACCTCGGTACCTACGCCGAACACGAAGTAACCATAACCTTTACCGGTGAATACATTGAGGCATTTGCTTGGACGTTTGGGTAAAAGAAAAAGAACTACTTTCTTTTTGAAGGTCGTTCTTTTTTTACTCTTACGTTGTTAATGTATAGGTATCATTAAACTCATGAATGGCGATTCTGGTAATGCTTGGTAGGGTGTCAATATCTCTCGTAACCAACATATCACCTTTTCTACACCTCATTTTCTCTCCCCAAGATGCAACAAATTCAAACTCATCTTCCTCGCCAACAATACCCAACTTCGTAAAAACTTCTTCATTCGCAACAATACCAAACCTCTTACCAATAGACTTATATGTTCGGTAACCATCTTCATTTAAGTGGCTTTCTTGATCCAATTCGTACCTATCTATGAGCCTCTGTGGTTCAATAATATATTCTTCTCCTCCTGGATTCCTTACAACAAAATCACCTTCTTTTGCTATATTTTGAGTTTCTTTGCCATCGCTGGTAATAGTTTCAACAACTTCGCCAGTTTGAGCCTTTCGAACTTCAACACTTCCCTGTTTTTGATACCAGGAACCCTCGATTTTTAAGTAATCCCCAAGTTTCTCAATTAAAAATTCTTGACTGAAAATTTTTTTCTCGAGACTTGATTTATCTTTAGTTTCAAAATCTATTCTTTCCATAAATTTATTTTAATATAGTTTGCGGGCAACGATTCTAGACCCCCCAACACTCTTCACTGTCGGCTCTGGGACTTCCCCACGTTTTGTTCCTCGGCGAACGTTGTCGGTACTCCTTCGAGATGAAGACGTTCGCGAATTTCGCGAGGTGCGAGACTTATACTTTTTGGAAGATTTCTTGTTCTCGGATTCAATGTCGTCACCAACATCTTCAAGGAGTAGGTTGACCTCTTCGAGTGTCTTGCCAATCCCTGTCGTATCAACGAGTGTCTTTTCAAGGAGCAACACGAGTTTGTTTGCAACGGTTTTCAAATCGTTCTCTTTCGTTAGTGCCTCGAGAATGACCTCGCCCGATTTATTGGTGCGTTGACTTTTAACCATGCCAAACAAGGTCTTCATGCGATCTTCAACCGTACCGTTCTTTTGCGGAATTGCTTGGAGCTCGAGGTCTGATCCCATTTCCTGTTGGATGCGCTTGAGCTCGCGCAATTCGTGTGGTGTTACCAACATCATGGCAATCCCGTCTCGCTGTGCGCGCCCGGTTCGTCCAATACGGTGCACATAGGATTCTGATTCAAACGGAATATGATAATTGAACACGTGGGTTACATCACGCACATCAAGACCTCGTGCCGCAACATCGGTTGCAACGAGAATTTTGTACTCGTTTCTGCGGAACGCCTTCATGACTGTTTGTCGATCGCGCTGTTCCATATCTCCATGGAGCGCCGCCGTTTTATACCCCTGTGCTGCAAGGTACTCTGCCAATCTCGCGGTTTCCCGCTTGGTGCGACAAAATACGATGGCTTTCTTTGGATCGGACGTCTCAATCAGACGAAGCATAGCATCATCTCGTTCGTGTTCATCAACGACATAGTAGTACTGTTTGATGTTGTTGTTCGTAATCGCCTCCTTCTCTACACGAATGAAGGTCGGTTTTTTGAGAATCGTTTCAGCAAGGTCTTTGATCTCTTCGGGCATAGTTGCCGAGAACATGAGCGTCTGCTCGCGATCCTGAAAGTACGTGAAAATACGGCGAACATCTTCGAGAAATCCCATGTTGAGCATCTCGTCAGCTTCGTCAAGCACTACAAATTTTGGATGCAAATCGACTTTGTTTTTTGAGAGGAGATCAAGTAGCCGTCCCGGTGTCGCCACCACAACCCCTGCCCCGTTGATATGTTCGATTTGCCGTTTGTAGGACGTTCCTCCATACACGGTCGCTGTTCGAATGTTGAGGTTACGCGAGAATTTATAAAACTCATCAGCTACCTGTGTTGCGAGCTCACGTGTAGGAACAATTACCACAGCAGCCGCGCCATCTTTTTTGTTTATTTTTTGGAGAATCGGCAATGCAAAAGCTGCCGTCTTTCCGGTTCCTGTATGTGCCTGCCCTACCACGTCTTTCCCCTCAAGAATGAGCGGAATCGTTTCCTGTTGAATTGGTGACGGCTCTTCAAACCCCGCACGCGAAACAGCGTACGCAAGGCGTGATTTAAACTTAAAATCTTTAAATGTCATTATCTATGAGTGTACCTGAGCAAATAAGAGTAATGGAAAACGTCCATACTAGGGACGTTGAAACTCAAATACTCCTCTATACTAACATAAAACTGAGAATCATCAATAACACTGCAAAACCACCGACAAAGTAGCTGAAGCGAACATGTCTGACAATACGAAGGAGTATATCAATCGTTACCATACCAAAGACGAATGCGGACACGAGAGCAATACAATGATCACGTGTGAGTGCGTGAAATGTACCCACATTTAACACAATGTTGGCAAACAACACGAGAGGAATCGAGAGTAGAAACGAGAGCTCAAGAGCTCGTTCTTTATCGATGCCGACCAATCCCATACCTGCAACCGTTGCTCCTGAACGAGAAATTCCAGGAATCGCGGCAAACCCCTGAAAGATACCTGTTGCAACAGCTCGCCATGCACTCAATGGTTTATGAAGAAGATCATTATGGTTCTCAGAGAGATACAATAATATCGAGGTGAACACCAAAAACACCGCAACGAGCATGTTAATAAAAACAGTATTCTGAAACCATATTCCATGAGATTCTACATACTTCAATAGGCCAAAACCGAGTATTCCAGAAACTGCTGTCGCAACAACAATGAAATGAATGTATTGTTTTTCTGATTGTCCGAGTGATTGATAGTGTAAACACTGTCGGAATAACGCAATAATTTTTTTTCGATAGTATACGATCACTGCAAGAAGTGTTCCTGTATGGAGAAAAATCGCGAATGAAATTAATTCACTAAACGGCATACCACTCGGAAAGAAATTAGTTTTCACCAACACAATCATCGCTTCAGATGAAATCGGCAACCATTCGGCAATACCTTGTACACTTCCTAAAATAATAGATTCAAACATACGATTAGTTTAACAGTTAACACAATATCCCGGGTGATCAACAGGTTGGTCCGGGTGCGATCGACACGTTCCCTCAAAACACCAATACATTGAACTATGATAATCAAAATCTTCCGCCCATGATTCAATAGGAAATCGACAGTTTTCTCCACTCAAATCACAGAAACGAAGACTGATCTGAATATAGGGATCTGCTCCTGTGATGTTATCCCAATCATACACCGAACCCGGATACGGTCCATTAGGCCACGAACCACCCGAGAGATACTGCTCGAGACCAGCTGGAATATCACGATTAACATCTGCTGGATAGTCATCGTTGTTTAAGAAATAGAGAATCATTGCTTCTTGAAACGAACGGAATTCTTTCAACGCACGGACAGTATACGCTTTATTACGAACTGATTGGATATTAACAAAAATAACAGTCGCAAGTGTTCCAATAATAGCAATCACCACAAGGAGTTCAATGAG
>JAGQMO010000075.1 GCA_020428615.1 Patescibacteria group bacterium
AAAAAATATTGAAAATCAAGCAAACATTGATTGATATGATGGTTGACGCTACGGGGCAGAAGAAAGATCAAATTGAAAAAGACATGGATCGTGACTACTGGATAAAAAAAAAAAAAAAGAAAAAATACGGTATTGTTGACGGTATTATCACAAAACGAAAGTAACCTCATGCAGGTTATTTTTTGTTTTGTCAAAAGTTTTTCCTTGCAGATTCGTGAAAAACCATTGTATAATAACCCCGTGAAAGCTTTTATGAATTCCATTTGTGTGGATAAAGGTTTCAACATTATTAGCAGATAACACGAAAATGTAGATACACTATGAAAAAACAAGACTTGGTAAACATGGTTCACGACATGGTTGGAGGAACCAAAACACAAGCAGAATCAGTAGTAAAAGGAATCTTTGACGCTATTGCAGGAGAAATGGCAAAGGGAGGAACTGTTGATGTTGCTGGATTTGGGAAATTTGAAGGGGGAATGCGAAATGCACGAACCGCTCGAAATCCACGAACTGGAGAAATGGTACAGGTTGCTGCAAAGCGCGTTCCAAAATTCAAAGCTGGAAAGGCATTGAAGGATACTGTTGCTGGAATGTAATCACCTATCACACTCGTGATATACAAAAAAACACCACGCGCATGGGTGTTTTTTTGCTTGTTAATATTTATGCATTGGATGTGGTTTGTCGATACCCCACGGTCCAACGCCGAGAATGAACACCGCTGAGAGTGTTCCAAACAAGGTTACGTGTGACGTTACATCTTCACCGAAATAGAAGAACGACATAGAGAGAATCACCAACGCAGCAACCGAAGCAAGACGGGTTTTCCATCCAATAATGAGCATAATACCAACAGCTAGTTCAATAATACCGGCTGAAAATGCCCACATCATCGCCGAAACAGGAATGACATCTACCAGCGCTGTATGTTCTGCAACGAGCGCTGCGAGGTGTGGCGTGAGAATCTTCTCGACAATCGCAAGGTAGGCCATACCAACACCGATACCAATCCGAAGCACTGCTGGCAGGTAGTGGCGCCATCGTTTGATGTGAAGTATATCTGGAATACCAACAATATCATCAACACCTGGTCTTCGTGAATCGAGGATAAAGAGTGAGATAATTAATGCGAGAATATCGAATGATCCAATCAGGTAGGGATCCTGTGCGAGTGCGAAAATAAATAGACAAAATGCAACCACAGCAGAGAATTCAACGAGAAATCCTGCCATAAGGAAAAATCCAATGACGAGTTGTACCAAATATAATGATGGCGGCATATCGAGCACAGGTGAAATAAGGAATCCTTCAGTTGCTCCGCCGATTAAAATAATACCAAGTGAAAGTCGAGTAATCCACGGTATGAAGGGACGGTATGATTCGCCAACCTGTGCCATGTGTTCTGCCCAATGGTGGAAGAATCGATTGTGATCAAGTATGAGGTATGCCACAACCACCACAATGAGTGTTGCAATAATCATTGCTAGGTACTTTGGTTCTGAAAGTGGCGAGAAAAATGCCGCGTAGTCATGGTAGCTCAACAATGCTTGCTCATTGTCGGTTGCAATGTAGCGGACGTGTGCAAAGGCTGTATACGGGAGCAATGCAAGTACTCCTAAGAGTGTGAGAATGTTTTTTTTCATAATAATGGTAATTTACAATTCGCTTATAACTTCTATGGTATTTCCCTCTACCGACCATTCAGCATGATCATTTCCATTGAGAGTGATACGCATACTATTTGGTCCCCCAGGTACGAGGTGGTGGTCATCCAGGTGGAACCATGGTCCATAGATACGAGCAACTTTTTCATCATTGATGTAGATGTGTGCGTGCCCTTCGTTTTCAATAGGATCAGTATTTACGCGTTCCGGTGTCCATGTAAAATTATCGGTTATGAGGTGAATGTTGTACCCCGATTTTGTGTCAGGATATACGTTCAGGTCGAGTGTTGGTATAGTTAATGATGTTACCTCTCGCCGTTCGTGCATGTGCTCAGTTCCCGTATGACCATGTTCACCTGTTTGCTGTTTGAGAGCTTTCTGGGTCGAGAGTTCATCGAGTCCAATAAATATAAGGTATCCAAGCGCTATGCCGAATATGAATGCTATAAGGGTAAATTTTTTCATGTACGTATTATACCGTGTTTGGTAGTGATATATCAAAAACCTGATCTACGGTGACGACAATAATTCCACACAGCGTCCGTTCTGGATGCATCTCTATCACCTCTTTTTGTATGTGTTCAAAGAGATCTCCTGATGCGAGGTATTGTGCCGTCCCTTTAATTTGTAGACCCTGTCCATTCGACCAACACGTCAGGGCGATATGATAATCGCGCACAATATTTTCACGCGTTTTATTCATAAAGTAATTACATAACACAACGTGATGATCCACAATGCGCACGGTTGAAACCGGGACAACATTTAATGTGTGGATATCTGAATACGTTGCTAATGCCTTTGATGATGCATTGAGAATAGTATCTCGTTGTTGCTCCGAGAGTTTCATAATGTGAGTATATCAAAACTATTCATCAGAGATAGTTACGATGTGGTATGAACATCGTGTTGGCGTCTATATTTTTTCGGCATCGTAATGATGATGGTCATAATGGTGTTGGTAATAATCATAACAAGAGAATGTAACATGGTTGCAATGTTGTACTGTGAAAGCGCCATCAGTGCAAAACTGTGTCGTAGAACATTTGAACCATACAGTATGGGTGATTCGCTCTTAGGTGCTTGCC
>JAGQMO010000011.1 GCA_020428615.1 Patescibacteria group bacterium
GTCCCCCCGGAAGGGCTCGAACCTTCGACCGTCAGCTTAAAAGGCTGCTGCTCTACCGACTGAGCTACAGGGGGAGTATGTATCTAAATAAAAACGTCCTTTAGGACAAAGCCACTATAGGAAAAAAGGTTTTGAAAGTCAATGAATCCTAGTAATGTGTGAACGCAATGTGGTACGATTACGATGTATGATATTATTCTGGATTATTATTTTTGCAGTGAGTCTCTTTGGACTCATCAAATCAGCTGATTACTTCACCGAATATAGCGAGAAAATTGGTTTAGCACTCGGTATGAGTTCATTTATTGTTGGTGCAACCATTGTGGCAATTGGAACCTCGTTGCCTGAACTCGTCTCTTCCCTCTTTGCACTCGGGGCAGGCACCACTGAATTCGTAGCCGACAATATTATCGGTTCAAATATTGCGAATGCCCTCTTGATCTTGGGAATTGCGGGTGTGGTTGCAAAAAAGGGATTAAAAATAAACACGTCTCTCATTGATGTTGATTTGCCATTTTTCTTCATGTCGATGGCAGTATTTGGATACTTTGCGCTTGATAAAACCATATCGCTCGTAGAAGGAGTTGCTTTGTTGGCATTTTTCCTCGTCTTCATCATGTACAGTATCAAATCAGAACCCGGAGCAAACGACAAAGATGAAATGGCGGACATTACCAAACACAACAAAAACGGAAAACACTCCAAACACATGGTCAAATATATCGGTATTATTCTGGTGAGCGTTGCGGTGCTTGCCCTGTCGGCAAAGTACCTCATTGACAGTATTCTCTCTCTCTCTGAATTGTTGAAAATCTCTTCTTCAACACTTACTATAACAGTCGTTGCGTTTGGGACTTCGTTACCTGAGATTCTCACCTCAATTGCAGCTGTGAAACGAGGAAATCACGGTATGGCCATTGGAAACGTATTGGGCTCGAATACCTTTAACGTTCTCCTTATCGCGGGACTACCAGCAGTCATCAAACCACTCGCAATCGATCCAACAACATTCGTCATTGGTCTTCCATTTCTTGTCATGGCAACGTTCATTGCTATCTTCGTTATGTTCGACAACCACATTAGACGTTGGGAAGGTGTTGCTATGCTGTTCTTCTATGCCGTATTTATTGGAAAGATCGTTGGCCTCATGTAAAAACCATTCTTAAACGAATGGTTTTTATAATGAGAGAATAAATTTCTCAATATCAATATCAAGTGTTGAATACGTATCACGATTATGAAACATGTGTGCGAGTCCTCGTGCCATATTCTGCACTTCAGTTGATGTGAAATGTCTCGCATACCCTGAGGTTTTTTTATAGACAAAAGGATTCATACCAGGGTTTGTATTCGAACCGTGAACGAGAGCAAGGTTTTTGATCTGCCAAAACAAAATACCATGAATTTCCTCAGGACTGCCGTTTTTGAGTGCTTCCTGAAAAAGGAGCCATAGTTTTTTCTTGTCTCGTGCGCCAAGAGCGTCAGTCAACGAGAACATATTGAACGATTCTGTTTTCATTTTCTCCTCTTTGCCAAAGTCTTCTATGATTGCATTTACTTTTTCAAATGCTTTGAGAATGGGTTTAGTGATACTTTCCTCAGAGAAAACGAACACATTATCGGATTCTGCAAACTCAGCAAGAAAACTTTTCAAATCAAGATTTCGGGCAAGATCGTGAATAACGTACAATTCCTTGTCGCCAAAGAGCCCCGTTTGTGTTTGAACAATATCGGTGAGCTCGCGATCCGCAATGTCGTTATCGTACACATGCTGAGGAGTAACAGTGTATTGTTTGACGAGTTGTAGAACGTAGTCTTTGCGATGATCAGATTTTCCCGAGAGGAGGTAGAGCATACGTAAAGTATAAAGTGACACGTTACAAGCGTCTAGTCCCCCACATTCATGTGGCGGGATTACAAGTTTTGGAAAGAAAAAAGGCGGAAAGCAAAGCTTTCCGCCTTTGACTCAGCACTATTCATTTTTTACGCTATTTCGAGCTTTTCTTTAGCTTTGCTTGTCTTCTTTCTTGTTGCATGCCACAGTAGTGCCAGACCAAGTCCGGCAACAGCTGGGACAAACAAAACAAAAGTATCAAAAAAATACCAAGTAGCTGCCATCGTAAGCAATGATCCAATAAAGAATACACTCTTTACGGTTCTGTATAGAGACGTGGCGTTTAATTTATTCCCAAAGACACCGACAGCTAGAGCTAAAATTGGGGCAATACAGCCAAAAATAAGTAACAATTCAAGTCTAATTCTTGTGCTGAACCCGATGTAAAGCAAAAAACCACCAACAGCCACAAGAAAAAGTCTATGCGAAAGTGCGAAATCCATCTTTCCTTTTCCTCTTTTTACTGCCGCTATCCCCTTACCACATAGCAAATAGTAAAGGAAGGTAAGCAACATTACCAACCAAGCAACTTTCCAATCATCTTGTGGCAATGAATCAACATGGGTTACAATTCTACCGTGATCACCCAAGCTCTCATCAAATCTGAGAGTGGTCTCGTGACGAACAGACTGTTGGTACCAATCCTTCAGGATGGTAGTCGTGGAATTGTTCACGATATAGGGCTTTCCGCCTAGTTTGTAAGCATTCCAGTTTTCTTCATTCGAGTATTTTTCGTTAAATACCCCAGATGGGATTACTATCGCCCTTGCCAATTGTTCGGTGGTTAGGTAAAGAGTTTCTTCAGTAATGGTTGGTACAAGTACATCATCGCTGTCAACACACGATACAAACAATAATCCGCAAAACAAAGCAATAAATAATGTTTTCATAATTCAGTTATTTAAGATTATTCTGCTTTTTATATTATCATATAATTGTATCTTGTAAATAACGCACCAACCATTATGGACGTGGGGCAAATTAAAATAGAGCAATTTCTGCTCTATTTTAATTTGCCCCAATGTTCCCCATGCGAAGAGTGCACAACAAGCGGAACAGGTGAATCGTATTTCAAGTATGAGCTTTTCAATATATCTTCCATGATACGCTCAGCGTTTTTTGAGAACTCTTGTACGAAACTATCATTCACCTCGTAGATAATCTCGTCATGAATTTGAAGAATCAGCTTTGCGTCTAGTTTCTTTTTTTCCTCTTCAAGCCATGCGTTGATGTGTACCATAGCGAGCTTTGTAATATCGGCATTCGTTCCTTGAATTGGAGCATTCAATGCCATGCGTTCCGCCATCGCACGAATGAAACCGAGTTTCGAGTTAATATTCTTGAACTGACGCTTTCTACCAAAGAGCGTTTTTGTGAATCCATGTTTGCGTGCATGTTCTTTTGTCGCTTCAAGGTACGCGGTTGCCTTTGGAAACTGAGTGAAAAATCCGTTGTAGAATTTCTCTGCTTCTGCTCTATCAGTTCCCATTTCACGTTTTACTGAATTAATTCCCATGCCGTAGAGAATACCGAAGTTCACAATCTTTGCTTTTCGGCGCATTTCTCGATCAACATCTTTGACCGAAACTCCACCAATGAGAGCAGCAACTGCCGCGTGAATATCCTCACCATCTTGGAAAATCTTTATCAACGCTTCATCACCTGAGAGCATGGCCAAACACCTGAGCTCAATCTGCGAATAGTCGAGCGAAACGAGTTTGTGACCTTTTTCCGCAATAAATCCTTCGCGAATTTTTCGTCCGAGATCGGTTCGCGTTGGAATATTCTGCATGTTGGGATTGCGAGACGAGAATCGTCCTGTTACGGTTCCGTTTTGCAGAAACTCTGCATGGAGGCGTCCGTCATTCCCCACCATTCCAGGAATATTGTCGATGTATGTTGAGAGGAGTTTGTCGAGTTCTCGGTACTCAATAATGAGCGGAATGATTTCGTGCTGATCTTCAAGTTTGTTCAGTGTCTTAATATCTGTCGAATACGCGCCTGTTTTTGATTTCTTAATTCCTTTAGTCGGTAAACCCATGTTTTCAAATAACACTACTGAAAGCTGTTTGGGTGATTTTATATTGAACTCCGATCCTGCGAGCGTGTGAATCTGCTGTCCGAGTTTATCGAGTTCACGGTGATAATTTTTCGAAAGCTGAGCAAAAAACGGTTGATCAATCATAATCCCATTTTTCTCCATATCAGCTGTTACGGAGATGAGCGGTTCTTCAATATGTGCAAATACCTGTGCATCCTCAGAATCCTCGTTTAACTGTTGTTCAATGATTTTTGTGGCATCATCCAATGATGTTGTTTTTGTATACAATAAGATATCTTCGAAGCTTGCGTCTGTTTTGTCTGAATCAATCAGCCACAACTGAATCGCTGTTCTCTTGATGTCCCCAACATGTACAGGTTCCGATTCTTTCTTTTCTCCTTCAGATGTCTGCACCAATCCAGAGAGACCAAGGGAAAGCTCCAGTCTCTGTGGGAGCGAGCGAAGTTCGTATTTTTCAAAAATATTCAACGCTTGAGGTGTATCAACAGCATCTTTCCACGAGTGTTCAGGCAATTCAAACACAATCGGCGCATCATGTCGAATGGTAGCAATCACCTTCGAGAACTCGGCCTCTTCTTTGCCTTCTCTCATCAAATTCACCATGCGTTTGGTCAATCCAATATCAAGGAGCGCCTGGTCGTTCTTATCAAGCGCAGTGTACATATTCTCAATTGTACCGAACGCCGCAATAGCAAGAGTTGCGGCTTTGTCTCCAATACCCTTGATACCGGGAATGTTATCGGACGGATCACCACGGAGTGCCTTGTAGTCAATGATCGACAACGGCGGAAAACCAAATCGTTCAATAACGCTAGATTCATCATACGTAACCGTATCGTTCAAACCTCGTTTGAGGGTGTAGACTTGTACTCGTTTTTTATCAACGAGCTGAAGCGTATCCATGTCCCCCGAGGCGATGAGTACTTGGAGTTTTTTATGGTCTTTTAGTTGAGTTGCAATAGTCCCCAAAATATCATCCGCCTCAAATCCAGGAGCATCATAGATAGGGATCGCAAACGCTTCACAAATATCTCGAGTAGCATCAAACTGCATAACGAGCGCTTCATCAGTTTCACTGCGACTTCCCTTGTAGTCTTCAAAAGCTTCGTGTCTAAACGTAGCGCCTGGTAAATCATAGCAAGCGACAATGTAATCAGGTTGAAACTCATCAATAATTTTTAAGACCATGGTTGCAAAACCGTAAATAGCACCAGTTGGCCTGCCATCGCTCGTTGTAAAGTCAGGCATAGCGTGATAAGCGCGATGAATGATTGCATGTGCATCAAGCAAAACCAGAAGTTGTTTCTTGGAATCTCGATTCATACACTCAGTATACCACGCGCACAAACGCCAATTGACCCTGTTTATATAAAGGAAATTGTTCGCGTATGGTCGCTGTTGAGTTGTAATTTAATACGAAGAACATCTGGCAGTTCAATACCAGAAACTTTTTCAGGCCATTCAAAACAAATGAGTGTTTCAGGATCGTCAATGATTACATTCCAACCAAGATGTTCGAGGTCTGTTTTGTTTTCAAGTCTGTACGCATCAATATGAACGAGACGTCTCACCCACGCATGACTCGAAACAGTATATTCTTTCTGTATAACAAATGTGGGACTAGTAATAGGTTCAATAATACCTAGTTGTTTGGCAAGTTCTTGAACAAGTGCGGTTTTGCCAACTCCAAGATCCCCTGAGAGCGTAATAATGGTAGCTTGTTTTTTTTGTGGTAACGATAACATATTGTCTTGTATCCAAATGGCAAGATCGTTAATGGTGCTGAGAGTCTTCATAATATTCAAACTATACCTGATGGTATCTGAAAACAAAAACAGCTAAAAGCTGTTTTTGTTTTCATTAACCTCGATTAGGTCTATATGGCTCATAGTAATCATCACGATAATTTGTATCTGGGGTTTGAGGTATGTTGTACGATGGTTCTGGTTCAACATACGCGCGAGGTTCTGGATAATTATTATAATGATATGGCAACGGAGCGTATGGCGCATACCCTGCATATGCTTGAGCCCGCATTTCTTCACGTTCAAGGTACAACCAACGCGCTACCAAGAAGATAATAAAGAGTCCGAGAAGAATCACTAACCAACCAAGGAAAGTAATGTTCGCGAGTCCAAAGACAGAAGCGGTTACACCAGCAACTTGAACTCCGTAACCATCAACGTCCCAATCAATAGCATTTTCTTGGGCGTCATTGACTGGATTATCATACGCAATTTCTGCCTGTGCAGTAACGAGGTTACCGATGGTTCCTCGTCCAACAATTCCATCAACCGTAAGGAATCCGTCTTCTCCCGCCTCAAGTTCATCAATAGTAAAGTAAATGGTATTGCTGTCTTGATCAAATCGTCCTCGAGAAATATCGGTTACCTCAATTTCTGGAGGCATTACCACCTTGAGATCAAGATCAAAGAGATCAAGGTCATTGGTAATATTTTCCCATTCAACAACATATTCCACCGATTGACCTCGAGATACGACTTCTTCTTGGTCATCAATTTCAAGACGAACGAGTGAGAGTCCGAGTCCGAGAGTTGAAAGATCAATCTCAGTATTATCATCAATCACAACAACTGGAGGAGGTGTTGGTCCGCCTGTTGAAGGGGGGGTGTTGAAACACCGCACCGCTCCAGTATCAGTTCCATACGGAGTTTGAATGACCGCTTGGATACAATACTGCGTGTTTGATGCAAGATTAGTGAAATTGTGAACACAATTACCATAACCGCTCACGCTATATGTTCGTGTTTGTCGTCCAAGAGAAGATGTTCTTCCGTAGTTAAACCAACAGGTACCGGAAGGTGCGTTGGTAACGTAGGTACCATTGAGGGTAGCGCTATTCGAACGAATATTTGTTGGATTGTCAGTCGTAATAACTGGTTGTCCAATTGGAACATCAGTACCAAGTGTTCTGAACGAACGTGTTGGCGCACATCCTTCCGGAGTACATGCACGGTAGAGGTATGAGGTGTTCCCGGTCAATCCACTCACTCGTTCACAAAATGAAGTTGCGTGTCGCTGACGAATTGGAGTACTGGTGTAAAAACTCTGATTTGCATTTCGGAATTCAATCCATGTTTGAACTGAATCTCCCCCATCTTCAACGAGGGTTCCACACATCTCAGCAGTGGTTTGGGTAATATTTCGAGGAGCATCAGTTTCAATTTCAATATTATTATTTTCGTTAAGCTCAAAATCTTCTCTATTTCCCTCTATTATATCTCCATCATTATTAATGGCACACGCCCTATAGTAATAACGTTCATTTTCATTAAAACTGTCTGCATCAATATCGAGATCAAAATCTTCATCATTATCTACTTCATCAACGATAAGAGGGAAATCATCTTCACAAGAAACACCTGTTGAATCATCGAGTACAAAGTACACCCAGTATGTTTCATCAACATTGGTAATCTCTCCGCGAAGTGTCACTTCGTTATCATTAACGTGGGGGGATTTTGTTTCAACATCCGCATTGGCATTACCTCCATTATTATCAGTAGTAAACTCCTCGCGCAATCCTGAAACAACTTGACCATTGAGGTCTTGCGCACACGCTTTGTAATAGTACGTTCTATTTGGTGTTAGCTGTCCGTTTCCAAATTCATATTCAAAATTATCTCCACCCTCAAGAAGAATACCAAAATCTTCTGGGAAAGTAGGTGTGTCGGTAGAACAGTTGAGCGATAGGTTCTCTTCTTTCCATACAAAATATGGATAAGTTGTTTGACCCGCAATTACTCGTCCTCGAATAGTCGCGGTATTTTCAGACACGTTGGTTGCAGTACGTGTTTCAATAATGAGATCATCATTACCTCCACACGACTCCTGTGTTGGTGGTTTTGGTTCAACATTTGCAATACAAAATTGGTCTGCAACTTGGTGATCACTTGAATCACGACATACAACCGTACGTGTTCGTATACCATTGAAACACTGTGTCCATTCACCAACATCCCAGTAGTAACCCACATTAACATTCAAAGTTGTAAATTGAACGGGTGAACCCTGGGCTGATTGTCCAGGTACAGAGGCACATGCTCTATACCAATAGGTAGTATTAGAACTCAATCCTGTTTTCGTCTTACTAAAAGGTTGAAACGGATTATAAGTACCAGAAACAGACACTGAAGGAGAGGTGTTACAATTTGGATTGCTGTTTGTTGCATATACGAACCATACACTCGCATTGCTTCCTGAGGTTAACTGACCATTGAACACCGCTGAGTTTTCAGTCACCGTACCTACGCTGAGTGTTTGCACTGCGAGGTTTGGGGTTGATGATTGGGTAGTAAATTGAACTGGATTACCATGAGCTGATTGTCCGTTTTGAGTTGCACACGCTTGATACCAATAGGTAGTATTTGAGGAAAGTCCTGATTTTGTTTTGGTGAACGTTTCATTCACATTCACATTTCCAACAGAAATCGAAGGAGAGGTATTACAGTTAAGATTGCTGTTTGTCCCGTATACAAACCACGCATTGGCTGTAGTGTTTGCTCCTTCAGTAACCTTTCCTCTGAACACCGCTGAATTCTCGGTTACCGTACCTACGCTGAGCGTTTGCACCGCGAGGTTTGGGGTTGGGGTCGTATCAATAACACGGAATCGTGCAAACACGTATCCTTGGTCACACCAACCATCTCCCCAATCATGGAGATTTCCAATTGTGGTGTATCCGGGATTAGAGAATGAAAACTGCCATGGCCATGTTCCTGGATATACGTTGGAACATGAAGTCCCTGAATTTGTATAGTGTTCTTCAACACGCACAAAACCACTCACAAATTCAATTTGCCAGTTGTTTGGAAGATTGGTTACGTATGAGGTATCATTAATAGCCCCAGCATTGCTTCCGTTGAGTTGTGCACTAAAAGTAGCTGTAGAACTAGTTCCTGAGGATGGGAAAGAAATGGAAGCATTTGCTCCATTCAGTGTTCCAGAAGAAGCGTTTCGAAAGTTAAGGTAAACGGTAAACTCACCTCCACCATTATTGACAATATTGCTATATGACACTTCATTGTAGTCATTCGCGCAGTCATTGCTACAACCGGTATTAATCGTGTTGAAACCGTCATTTCCAAGGGGTTCCGGATCAAAACTCGCCGCATGTGCAAAAGCAACTCCACCCATAAAAAGTGTTGCAACGAAAATTGTTTTCAGAATTGTTGTAATAAATGTTTTCATAAAAAATTGAATAAAAATGCGTGATTGAATAATCGAAGATATATTAGCATATCATAATCATATTGTCAATGATTTCACTGATAAACCCTCAATTGTTAGTATCTCAATTAAAAGCTTATTAGTGAAGACTTTCGTGTAATACACGAAAGTCTTTTTCGTTAAGTTGTTTTAAAAACGAAATGTTGTTTGAAAAACAAACTCTTGTCCCGAATCATTTGGGTTGAAAGGCCCATCATCGATATTAGGATTCATAGGGTCCGTGTTCGGACTCCAATCAAAATCAATGTTACCGTCAGTGACTAAATCACCAATGGTACCAACGATGAGACCTACTACAATACCATCAACAATGACAGAGAGAATGGGTGTCATACGATCTTGCCAGCCGAGAATTTTGTACGTTACCGGTCGCCACGTAATAGGCACTCTTCCAAACGACACAGTTTGTTTTGGAATCGTCTTGGTATCAACATCAACGTAACCAGTCAAATCGATATTATCAAATGTCTGGTTGCCAAATTGAACGTTATTACGAGTAAAAGAACCAGTGAAATCACCATCTTCCAACTTAGGTAGTTCGATTGGTTGTTTCTTGATATTCTCAATAACCAAATCGGCAATGTACACGAGATCCTTGTTTTGTTCCTTACAATACTTGTAAATCAATGTATTGTAAGGAACGTTGCTATCCTTTTTCTCTACTTCTTTTTGAAGGTCAGATACCAATGTCCCGCTGTTTTGAATAATACGAGATTCTCCAGCATAGGGATAGGAAACCTTCACCCATGTTCCATCTTTGTAACCAGCTGAAGGAATTTTTTTGATGGTAAAATCGAATATTCCATTTGCTTTAAAATAACCAGTGTAAGCTGTCTCCAGCAAGTCGATCCGCTCTTGTGTACCGTCAAGCACGATAGTATTTACTGATTTTTGAGCGGTTGTAAGTGTGCTCACAAGCACACTTATGATTAAAAGTATATTTTTCATTGTAAGTGGGTTTTATATGATTGAAATTTTGTATTTAAAATATCAACAAATCACGATATTGTCAATTATTTTATCGTCTTTATACAAAAAATGCCCCCAAATAGTGAGGGCATTATGCTTAAAATTTCAAGACAAACTTAAGATCTTTTCCTTTTGTATGCCTTGTTGACGGTGTTACTCATGGAGGTGAGTTGGGTTTGAAATGAATTAAAAGTATTCACCCTGTTACCCGTGCCATTTCCTCCGTTGAAATTTCCGGAGCCGTTAGGATTGAATCCTCCTCCGTTTCCAGATTCGTTTCCAGAATCATTCGGTTTAATAGGTTCATTAATCACAACTTCTGGGTTATCTCGATGTTTCTTAAAGAGATTAAATAAATTTATCTTACCATCTTCAAGAAGATCAAGTCCAATCACGGTCGCAACAACGGCTACTGGAATAATCCAACCGTTTTTTCGCTTTACTTCCAACCTATCATTAAGGCAAACTGGATACTCTAATGCAAGAGTCGCAAAGGCATCTTCGGCTTCCTGTCTGGTTAATCCCCAACTTTCTTGATAGGGTAATCCATTCCTCAAACCTATTCGACGAGCTTTACGAGCAGTCGGCGTCCGTCCTATTTTTTCAAGAACTTCAATTCTAGCCCACTCTGTAGCGGCAATCTCGCATGGCGTCATTGGTGGAGGAGTTTTTTGATTTGGTAATTCATACCTATCAGCAGAATCAGCAAGTAAAGGTAACGTAACATCTTCGGAAAGTTCCTTGGTTGCTTTTTTTGGCAACATACTCAAGACAAGAAGGATTACCCTCCTTTGTACATCACAATAGGTATCAACAATTTCGGATACGGAGATATCAGAATACGGATTATGCATTTTGTTTTGCATGGTATTACTCACAAAAACATCTCCTACATGAATATTTTGGTACTCAATTCTAATTTCCTTACCATCTCTTCCGTATGGCATAGTGTCACCAACAATGACTTTACTACGCATATCAAAACCGTTTTCAGGCTTCTTGATTTGGTAATTCATACCGTTTGCCATGGTTGTTGCTCTTTCTTTATCACCAGAAAGAACAATGGTGTTTTGGGCATATAACCCAAAGGTAACTAACAAACTAAAAATAAGGATTATTTTTTTCATTTTCTTGGAATTTGTGGAGGGAGAAACCTCCTGGTTTGACTTCTCTCTATACACCACACACGTGGTATCCAGAGAGAAGTCAAACCATTCACAAAAAATGAAAAATCGTCAAACCATATATTCTTTTTAATTATAAAAAGTACTGACTTCTTGTATTATATATTATCATATATAATACATTATGTCAATACTAAATCCCCTACCATTTCTGGTGGGGATTTAATTAAATTGTGGGGAGACTACTTAGAATCCTTCGGTACGAATAACCGCTTGTTTAGGAACTACCCTAAACTTCACGATATCTAAACGCACATCGGCATTAGATACTTCATATACAGCATTGGTATTTTTTTCCAAAACTACATATGATCCGTCATCGGTTCTTGCGTAACTGTTGGAATCTTTGTTCAAATTCATATCAGTCCCATTGGGCACCTCATCAAATTTTAAACATTTCCATTGATACCGTCCTGCATTGGTATTGCGCAAGGTTTGCGGTGTTAGATTAGTTTCGGAAATTTTTCCATTATCGCGAATGATATATCGCAAATGCGGTTTAGATCCACGAACATAACCTTTAGAGTCCCTTCCTCCTTCGTTTTTCAACACCAGTGCCTTTTCATCCTCGGTGAGATCACTTTCTTTCAGAAAATTAACCTCGGGTGTTGAAACAATTTCGAAATCAAACATAAGTTTGATGGTATTTGAAACATCTTGGTTTTTAGGCGTACCGTTTGGTTCTTGTGAAAATGTTACTTCCAAAGTCTTTGGAACGTATGGATTATCTGTCATTTCCATAACGCGTAATTTACCTACACTGGATATCCCAGGCAAGGTAATATTTCTGGTCGTGAATTTAAACTTGCCATCAATTAGCTGGAAAGAATCCTTCAGTTGCAAAACAATTGGCTTGTCAATGTTTGCTTTCGCTCCATTGATACGATCCTCTGTTAGTTTAAAATCGTTAAATGTTTTGGCTACAGCCGGAGCTGATTGCCATTGTTCGGATTCATTAACTTCCTGGTAGATCTTTTTTGAGCAAGAAGCGGAAAGAATTCCTAGCAGCAATAAAAGTGTTATGTATTTCATTATGAACGTGTTTGATGCTTAAAAATTAAGCTGGTTATACAATATTTTCAAATAAAATATACCAAAATATATAATATTGTCAATATTCTTATCCCCAAAAAATAAAAGCCTATTTGGCTTTTGTGAGTGTATCGTGGTGTTCAATTTCTTCTCGGACACGCCGCAGTTTTTGAGAAGCATCCATGCTCGGGTTCTTTTTGGCATGTTCATGTAACTCACCAAGATCATCCGCAAGGCGCGTAAAGGTTTTGTGTGTTTCGGCAAAATCTTCTCCGTCATCAAATATTGCTTCCGCTTGACCATATTTGAGAAGTTCTAAGATAGTTGTTTGTACTTCTCTAATATCATCCTTGATATCCCAGTCTGGATTTACCGTTTGTTTATGCTCAAGCTTTTTCAATCGATCAATGAGCATCGAGAGTTCAACACTTTGTTTGGTTAGGAGCGCTCCTGGATTCATCGCCGGAGAATCAATAACTGGTGGTACGCTTTTTTTTTCTTGCAAAGTTGTTGTATGGTCGGTACCATCGGTATCATCAATCTCAAGATCAACTACTTTTTGTACTTCTTCAAAACTTGTCGTTCCATCAAGAATTTTAATTACACCGTCTTCCCGCATATTGAGTAATCCCTGTTTCTCAGCAACTTTTCGTACTTCTTGTTCAGAGGGTTTTTTGTTTAAAAGTGCTTCAATATGTTCATCGGTAATAATGGCTTCAAACAATCCTACGCGGCCTTTGTATCCAGTCCCGTTACATTCTTTACATCCCTTACCTCGCGTGAGTGTAATTTGTTGGTCGGGGTTCAGCCCATATTCATGAAGTGGTTTGTTATTGTTCGCAGCTTCTCTCAAGATGGCTCGAATAATGCGTTCCTCTTCTTGGTTGGGATCCTCTTGTTCAGCGCAGTGTTTGCACACTCGCCTCACTAAACGTTGTGCAAGAGATACTGAGAGTGCAGCAGCAAGAATTTGAGGAGAAACACCAAGATCCAGGAGGCGCGGAATAACCCCAGCGGCACCATTCGTGTGAAGGGTTGAAAATACCATATGTCCCGTGAGAGAAGCATTCACCGCAATATTTGCTGTTTCAGGATCTCGAATTTCCCCCACCATGATAATATCAGGGTCTTGTCGCAACGCAGCTCGCAAACCTGAAAGAAAATCGTAACCTTTTTTACGATTTACTTGAGTTTGACTGATTCCCTCAAGGTGATATTCAATTGGATCTTCAATGGTGAGTATTTTCACATCAGGTGAGTACACCTTGCTCATGAATGAATAGAGAGTTGTGGTTTTACCCGAACCTGTTGGTCCCGTTGTTAAAATCATACCGTTTGGTTTTGCGATTTCCTTCATGAGAATTTCATACAAACGTGGCTCAATACCCAAATGCTCAACGCCCACTCGGATATTATCTGGATTTAAGATACGCATCACAAACGATTCCCCATAGGCACTTGGAATAACCGATACGCGAACTTCAATTTCTTTATTGTCAAAATCAATAGTAAAACGTCCATCTTGAGCGTTCTCTGTTTGTGTCAATTTCATTTCAGATAATAACTTGATGCGAGAAAGGAGTTTTTTATAAGATTCATGATCAAATGTTGTAATATCTTGAAGCACTCCATCTTGACGAAAACGCAACCGTACCTGTTCGTCTTGCGACTCAATATGAACATCGGATGATTCGGTCGCAATCGCTCCCCCAAAAATCACCTCCATAAGTTCTGTTGTCTTTTTTACATCTTTATTGTTAATAACCTGAGAAATTTCATCAGCAATATCTTGATTTGTTTGAATTTCATCAGCAATACGCTTGAGTTCATCGGTTGAAATATCAAGCATCCCTTCATGTGACGAGCGTGCATAGGAAACATCAGCATAACGTTCCCATGCTTTCTCTAGACTGCGTGTTGAAACCAAATGGAGCCCGAGATTATAATCTTTCTCGAGTTTCGCAATGACCTTTTTCGTTTCAGGAAGATTGGGCGATTTAATTCCTACATACAGGTCTTTTCCAACAATTTTAAAGGGGGCTACAAATGCACGCCGAGCTTCTTGTTCATCAAGCGTAGTGAGCGCGTCTGTTTCAATAGTCGTTCCGGTCAAATCAATGTATGGCAGTTTAAAACGTTCAGCAATGCGTTGCACGAACGATTCTTCTTCCTTTTTTCTAATTTCGTCTATCTTCTTCGCTTGTTTGGTGTTATCAAAGTCGACCATACTGACAACAGTATACAACAGACGACTTTTAAATGATATGAAAAAATCCTCTCGGCGAGGATTTTTTCTTCTTGAGAACAGTAATCTCTAAACAAACAGAAAAAAACTTTAAAATAAAGGATGACTATACTTCAACGAGATATTCAGCGGAGTCCACTACGAGGGTGGGAGCCAACTATTCCTATCCGGATAGCCAAATTCGCGAGATCCGATTGTTTAGAGATTACCATTTTCAAGGTACTGTCGATATCCTATCATAAAGATATTTTTTGTCAAGTTGCTTTCTCGTACGCAAAGCAAGGCAACACGTAGGATAATAACACCCCTAGTGAGGAAATGCTATAAACAGTTGTGTATAATATGTGCATAACTTAATTTTGTCAAATATTAGTGAGGGGAAGTTACAAATAAGGTATACTGGGGGCATGTCAGATATACCAGTAACTCAACTTCTTGATCCTCAGCTTCGTCCTACAACGTGGGATGAATATATTGGACAGCAATCAATCAAAGATAATCTACACATTCTTTTGACAGCTGCAGCTCAAAGAAACCAACAACCCGAGCATATCTTATTCTACGGGCCACCAGGTCTCGGAAAAACAACCCTCGCCCACCTTATCGCAAAGGAAATGAATACTGCCATTAAAATCACTTCCGGTCCGGCTATCGAGAAAGTTGGCGATCTTGCCAGTATTCTCACAAATTTATCACAGGGAGATATTTTATTTATCGATGAAATTCATCGATTGAATACTAATATTGAAGAAGTTCTCTACCCTGCTATGGAATCAGGGGTGCTCGACATCATCATAGGAAAAGGACCCTCAGCACGCACGATACAGCTCGATCTGCCACCGTTTACCTTGATTGCAGCAACAACAAAAATCGCTATGCTTTCAGCTCCGTTGCGCTCTCGCTTCTCTGGAGGAACCTTTAAACTTGAATTCTACACCCAAGAAGAAATGGAAAACATCATCAATCAATCTGCAGGCAAACTAGGAATTCGCATTACCGATGGGGGTGTTCATGCAATTGCGAGTCGTAGTCGAGCAACTCCACGTACCGCAAATTATTTCTTGAAACGAGTCCGAGATTATGCTGAGGTACACAGTCGTGAAATTGATGAAGAAACTGTTCTCGAAGCGCTCAATATGATTGGGGTTGATGAGCTCGGGTTGCGACAAACTGATCGCAATGTCCTCTTGGCAATTATCGAAAAATTCAACGGCGGACCGGTTGGAGTAAAAACCATCGCAACCGCCACACATGAGGAGATTGATTCAATCGAATCAGTCATCGAACCCTACCTCATCCAGAGAGGTCTCATCGAACTCACTCCTCGAGGTCGCGTAGCTACACAAAAAGCATACACTCATTTTGATAGAGGATAAAAACCGCTTAATTCGCGGTTTTGTGTTTTCTAAGAACAATGTCTTGCAAAATAATTTTTAGGTTTCTCGGAAGATCTTGTAATACCGAAACAATATCTTCAGATACATCTACAAGATGAGATACTGATGCGTGCTCTTTAATGAATGCTTCAGTGTACACTTCGAGCAAACGTTTCTTTCCATAATCAGAGAAAGAAAAATGTGGATGGAGACGAAGCACTTGACCATCAAGATTAACCGCTGAACGTGTATAGAGAATGAGACTCCACGGATACTCAAACCCTTGATGCAAAGAGAGTTTTAGAATATCCAAAATCACCTTGGTTGAACTCACATCTTTTGCAGCCATACCCGAGTAATCATATAAAAGTTTACTGAGATCCTCATACACCTCTTCTCGATTAAAGGTTGATTTGTTCTTTGCAAAGAGCTCAGCGGATTTGAAAATGAGTTCTGGAGAATTTGAAGTGATGCCGAGAAGGAACAATACCGTTCCTCGCCGGGCCTCTTTGCTGAAGAATTTAATGAGTCCAAAATCGATTAATCCTATCTTTCCTTCTGGTGTAATAATGATATTTGCTGGATTCAGATCCGCATGAAAATAACCTCGCAATAAGGATTTAATAGCAACATCGTGAATCAGTTCTTCTAATTTTTCCTCAAGGGAGAAATGAAAATGAGGCAACTCATCTTTTCGCTTCATTCGAATAAGATCAAGCATTGAATAGCCCTCAACCCAATCCATAACAAAAATGTACTGATTGCTGAATTCGGGGTACGCGCGAGGAATTAAAATATTATCAAAAGAATCGAGATCTCTTCTCATTGCTTCAATATTTTTCATCTCATGGATATAATCTGTTTCCTGAAGAAGCCAGCTTTCAACCTCACGTACAAGATCAATCCAATGTTTTCTGTCGAGTCGGCCAAAACGATTGCCAAAAATACTGACGAGTCGCCGTAAAATATAAAAATCTTCCTGTACAATATCTCGCACATCTGGTCGCAAGACCTTCACAGCAAAGGTCCCTGATGCAAGCTCTACCTTATACACCTCAGAAAGAGATGCTACGGCAACGGGTTGCCCGAGCGATTCAACAATGTCTCGTTGGTTTGGTTGTGCAACACGATTCAAGTATTTTCTCATTTTTGATCGTGAGATAGGTCTCCCCGAATCAAGCAAATGTTCGAATTCATGACAGTATACGTCATTGATATAATCAGGTCTCATGCTGAGAATCTGACCAAGTTTAATGTAGACTGGACCGAGCGACTCGAATGTTTGGCGTATTTTAACAGCAAAAAGATGGTCGAAATTCTTTTTGCGTCTATGAAGAAATCGATACATCAGCAATCGTGTTGCTGCAAAACATAGGATAAGTAAACGCATACTATTTTTTACACGTACCACAAACGGTACGTTTTTTACCTGCATTGGTTTCTTGGATTTTTATCTTTGAACCTCTTTTAATTTTCTTATCACAAAGGGAACACATAGTATCAGAAACTGCTTTCCCATCGTATTCAAAATCAAATATCTGTTCACGAGGAGTGAGAATCTCGCCAGCAACATCAGAGATAATTTCGCAGCTGTCTTGAATGAATCGCCGTGCAGTGCTTGATATCGTCTCATGATTTTCGGTGGCTTTTTTCTTAATCTTTTCGTAGAGTTCCTTTGAAATACGAAAATTGAGGGTTTTTTCTTTGGTCATATTCTAATTTCATTACTATTGGTAATGTAATACATATGTATCACAATGTGTTACATTTTGCAAATATGAAACTTTACTCATGTTATAATCAAGTAATGAAAGAACGTCATAAAGCTGTACCAGCAAGTTATCTCATTTTAAAAAATGACAATAACATTTTACTTGGTCACAGAATTAATACTGGATACTACGATAATTATTGGGGAGTACCTGCTGGACATGTTGAAGAAGGCGAACTTCCTATCGATGGGCTCGTACGAGAGGTGCGCGAAGAAGTTGGTATCGAACTAAATCGAGAAACCATACAACTCGCCCATGCAATGTACCGAACAAAACATGACCCTACAGGTGATCGGGTTGACTATTTCTTTACTGCTTCTGATTATACTGGTGAGATAACAAACATGGAACCACACAAATGTAGTGAGTTACAATGGTTTAATATTGATGATCTACCTGAAAATATTATGGATCACGTAAGGGTAGGAATAGAGTACTACAAAGAGGGTGTTGTGTACTCGGAGCTCGGAATTGACGAAGTTGTTCAAAACCCTAACATTCGTTAGTACTTGCAACTCAAAACTAAGAACTATACACTACCGGTATATGTCAGGACACAATAAATGGTCAAAAATTAAACACAAAAAAGCAGCGACCGATGCTCAGAAATCAAAGATTTTCGGTAAACTC
This sequence comes from Patescibacteria group bacterium, assembly GCA_020428615.1. GTDB lineage: Bacteria > Patescibacteriota > Minisyncoccia > Phycocordibacterales > UBA1006 > UBA1006. Next base: position 18,415 of record JAGQMO010000011.1, read on the forward strand.
GTGCGCCTCATTCAAGTTGAGGCGAAAAAGTGTGGCGGGGATGTAAACTCGCCTGGTCTTGCGGCAGCGATTGCAAAGGCAAACAAGGAAAACATGCCAAAAGACAACATTGAACGAGCTATTAAAAAAGCTGCTGAATCAGGCGATAGTATCTCAGTTATGTATGAAGCGTATGGGCCAGGGGGTGTCGGGCTCATCATTACAGGACTTACCGATAACACCAATCGAACGAGTGCTGAGATTAAACACACGTTGTCAAAGATGAATGGGTCTCTCGGTAGTTCTGGTTCAGTATCTTGGAATTTTACGCAAAATGAAGAACGTGATTGGATTCCAAACAGCACAGTTGAAATTAATGATGAAATTGCAGCGAAACTTGAAACACTCATAGAGGCACTTGAAGAACATGATGATGTGCAAGATGTGTACCATAACGCAGAATAAAATCCCTTTTCGGGATTTTATTCTGCTTACAACTGGAGAGTGAATGATATTTCTTCACTCGACTTGATACCATTTTCGTCGGTCACAATCACTCTCATAAGGTTATTCTCATCGTAGTATTGGAGTTCTTCAGGAACAAAATTCAAAGTAAACGGGGCACGATCATCGCTTCCAACAAAAGCATTATTAACGAAGAATTGAACATTTTCAATCTCACTATTAGATCGGTCATCACTCTTAATGCCTACTTCTATTGGTTCATTAAATGCGTAACGCAGTGTTTCATCAATTCCGGTAATGCTAAAACGAAAGTTTTCAGTATTATCAACTGTATGAATGTCATCGTAGTCTGTCGGAAGCGGAATATCAATGTTGAGAATAGTTTGGAGATTTTCTTGAACGTACTGCCGAACTCCATACTCCCAATTTTCATATTGGGGATCATCATGTGATTCATTCAACACGGTCGGATCATTTTTATTAATCCAATGAAGAATGGTATGTGGGTTTGGTTGCGGAACAGCCAACTTTGTTTCTTCAGGAGTAAAATCAGTAGCTAATTTTCCGGAAACAGTATCAATATACACTGTTGTTCCTCCATACCAATCCCCCTTAATCATATTTGGATAGGTATTAAAGTTCTCTGGCAAATCATACGCTTGGAACGATTCATTGTCGTAATTTTTAATGATCTCGTTCATAAAGGCACGCCACGGCTTTCCTGAAATAGATGAACCCTTCTTCATCGGTGTATTGTCGTTGTTTCCTGTCCACACACCCACAGCAACTTGCGGAATATAGCCAATCAACCAGGCATCTCGATTATCGTTAGTCGTTCCTGTTTTACCAGCGACATCACGTTCGCCGAAGTACAAGAAAGATTGTGCACCAAAGAGAGGGGTTCTCGCAACATTATCTGAGAGAATACTATTTACCATGCGAGCAGCATTGTTATCAAGTACTCGCTCTTCATTTGATTCAAACTTTTCAAGAACATTCCCATTTAAATCAGTAACCTCAAGAATACCTGTCGGTTTATTGTACACTCCGTCATTGGCAAAAACCGTATAAGCGCTCGTCATTTCAAGGAGCGACACCTCTCCTCCTCCGAGTACCAATCCAAGCCCATAGTAATCGGCAGGTTGGTCTAACGAAGTGATTCCCATATCGCGAGCTTTTGCAATAACATTCCCAAGTCCGGCTAGATAATTTACCTTAATTGCTGGAATGTTCCTCGATTGAGCGAGGGCATTTCTAAAGGTAAGAGGCCCTTTGAAATCGAAATCATAGTTATTTGGCGAATAACATCCGTTGTCACTTGTCGTGTCGTCAGCTCGACAACGCGCGTTAAACTGTGTCTCAACATCAAAGATTGTGCTTTCAGGCAAATACCCTCGCTCAAATGCTGTTGCGTATGCGATTGGTTTAAATGATGATCCTGGCTGTCGTGGTGCAAGCGCAACATTAAAGTTACCGTCAAACTCTTCAGTATCAAAATAATCACGAGAACCAACCATGGTGAGAATTTGCCCTGTACCGGATTCAATAGCTACGAGCGCAGCATTTGAAGCACTGTAGAGTTCTTCGACTTCCTGAATGTGATCTCTAATAATTTCTTCAGCTTGTTGTTGTAATTTATAATCGAGAGTTGTAATCACCTGGAGCCCTCCATTTTCAACCATATCTGTTCCGTACGTTTCTTCAAGTTGTGCACGGATATACTGAACAAAGTGGAGTGATTTTGCATAGTTATTCTCTTCGGGAAGAAATTCCACCTGTTCATTCAGTGCCGAGCGATATTCATCCTCAGAAATAAATCCGTAGCGTTTCATTTCTCCGAGTACGACTTTTTGACGTTGGTCGAGTTTGTCTCGATGTGGTCCATAGGGTGAGTAATAGGTAGGTAGATTCGGGATTGAAGCAAGGTACGCAGATTGCGCTAGAGAAAGTTCTGATGCGGGAATACCAAAGAATCTCTTTGATGCCTCTTCAATACCATAAATAGTTCCTCCGTAAGGGGCTTCGTTGAGGTATATTTCAAGAATTTCATCTTTTGTGAGACGTTTCTCAATTTTGTACGCAAGAACCCATTCTTTTACTTTTCGCGTAATGCGTTTGTCTTTATTGAGGAGGGTGTTTTTTACAACCTGTTGGGTTAACGTTGACCCCCCTGCTGTCCCACCACTCCTTAAACCAAGTTTGTACAGAAGTGTCTGGAAAGCGCCCCGAATGGTTGATTTCCATACCACCCCATTATGTTCATAGAACGTATGATCCTCAATAGCAACAATCGCGTCTTTTGCAGACTGTGCGATACTGTCAAAATCGACAACGGTTCTTTGAATATTTTCGTGAATATCATACAAAAGTATCTCGCCAGTACGATCGTAGATCTTTGTAGAGTTTGATATTTTACGATTCTCAAAATTTTGAATGCTTGGTATTTGTAGTGTAGCCACCCAGATAAAAAATAGTCCAGAACCTATGAGAAATAATATTCCTAAGGTCAACAAAAGTCTCCTGAAAGACCATCGCTTGTTGTGCTCGTGCAAACGATGTTTGCGAGTATGTTGGGCATATTTTTTTAATGGTGTTTTTTTCATAATGGGATAAATGATTGTATCGAGGAACGCATACCATGCTTTTTGAAGCCAATACTGTGTATTCATAATAATTAACTCAAAAATTGTTTTTGCAACGAGTGCCCACTCTTTCAATAGAGACCACACATCCATACAGAACCGATGCAAGACTTTTTTTACACTCAGGTGGTCTTGATTTTTTCTGATGCGTCTCATATCACGTAATCTCATATAACGTTTGTGTTTCTTTGCAAGTAAACGCTGGCGTTTCAAATATGCACGAGTATGCCGAATATGTGGTTGTTTCGGGTCAAACATATTTGTATTATACATTCTCAGTATCTTTTACAAACTAAACACCTAACTCATGTTCAGTATTTTTATACAAAGCAAAAAATGTCAAACCGATCGCAATTGCGTCAATTTCGTCATCTAATTTTTTACCTTTTCCAAGATCAATGAGACGAGATACCATAGTGTAGACATCTATCTTTGAGGCCTTCCCATAACCTGTTACCGCCACCTTGATTTGATTTGGAGTGTACTCATAGACGGGAATATCCGCATCAATTGCTTGAAAGATCACTACTCCGCGTGATTCACTCACCTTGAGCGCTGTTTTGGTATTTTTGGAGAAAAAAAGGTCTTCAACAGCGATTGCGTCAGGTTGATAAGAACTAATGAGCTCTCGTACTCGATTACCAATGAGTCCAAGTCGTTCCGGAAATGGTAGGTCGTTTCTTGTTTGATAACACTCAGAATATAGAAGGGTTTCTTTTTTATTTTTTTCAATCACAGCCAACCCAAGCCGGTCATATCCGGGATCAACAGACAAAACTTTCATGATTATATAATATCATGAACAGATACATTCCTCTTTTGTGCTTCACGGATGATGTTATTTTTATTGAGTGTGATATGAAATTTTTTTTGCGGTGAGAGATTAACAATAAACAAGGTGCTCTTTTGTAAAGAAAGGTTGTGAACGCTTATATCTGGAATATATCCCTGTAATATTTGAACTAAAACATATTCAGGGGTTGTGCTTTTTTGTTGTTCAAAATTCTTTTTAAGGTATTTTCCAATATTAAAATCCATACATTACTATCGATTCATCGGCATAATGAGGTAGAGAAATGATGAATCTCCGACACTTCGAACAAGACATGGTTTATTTTTTTCAAGAAATGAAAATTGTATACTGTCTCCCGATAAAATTGGAAAGATATCTGAGAGATACTTATGATTCAAATACATTTCAATATCACTTCCTGTTACCGCTGCATCAACCGATGTTTTATTTTCTCCTATGTCCGTATTTCGAGAGTGGAGTAAAAGCTGGCCGGCTTTTGCATCAACACGAATGGAGAGTTGGTTAAAATTATCCGAGAAGACATTAATTAAACGGAGTGATGTAATAATATCATCTTTAAGCACTATTGCTTCAGTAGTTGATTCTTGAGGTATGATTTGTTTATAGTCAGGATAATTACCATCTATAATACGAGAGGTAAAATAGATACTATCTGACTGTAGAGAAAGTTGATTCTTTCCAATTGTTACATCAACATCTCCTATTATCCCTGTAAATACCTTAATACATTCCTGAATATTTTTTACAGGAATAATAACACCATCGATATCTATTTTTGTATCAACTACTACTCGTTTCTCAGCGAGACGGAACGAGTCTGTAGAAACAAAAACAAGTTCGTTGTTTTCATTATAGATATATACACTTGAAATTTCAGGTTTAATATCAGAGAGTGATGCACTATACACCACACTTCGTACCCCATCAATAATAGTTTCTATTGGCATTTTGAGTGTTTTTCCATCTTCGATATGAGGAAGTGTTGGAAAATCATTGTGTGGAAATAATTTAATATCCATTTGTGATTTTTCTGTACTAATATGAAGAGTATTATCAACAACCTCTAAATAGACAATGTGGTCTTTTTCAAGAGAATTTATAATTTGACCAAACACATCAAGTTTTACTGATACTTCTCCTTCTTTTTTGATTTTAACAGGAATAGTAACTTCAACCCCAACATGAAGATTAGTGGCTCTTAAAATAAGATTTTTATCTTTAGCAATAAGAAGAACATTCTCAAGTATTGGCAAGCTGAGATTTTTGGCTGAGATTTTTTGAACTCGTGATACCGCATCTTTAATCTTTTCAAGTGTTGTTTCTATTTTCATAATTTGATAGATAGTTTTTAAAATATTATTAGTATTACTATTAGGTTTGTTAGTTGTGTGGATTTCTTATTATCACCTTTTATTTCTTTGTTTTTTAGGTGTTTCATTGTGTATATGTGATGGTATGTGTATTGAATAAGTAATGAGTATTACACAATCACTCTAATACAATATTTATTTTACACAAACTATTAACAATATATTAAGAAGTTATCCAATACGTTTTACACATCAAGTATTGATCGAAGTTGGTCAATTTCTTGTTGAAGGTTTGGGTCTTCTTTAAGGTTTTCAACAACTCGTTCGTACGAATGAATAACAGTGGTATGATCTCTTCCCCCAATCTCTTTTCCAATAGCGGGGTATGAGATATTAAAGTATTCACGAAGTACGTACATAACTATTTGTCGAACATAGACAATCTCTTTTTTCCTTGTTTTTTCATAAATTTTTTCAGGCTCGATGGTATAAAAACCCGCAATTATTTTAACAATTTCTTCTAGAGCTAGGTGCTTCTTTGGTTTTACATTGTTTTTAATGAGTGTTTTTACCTCGGCGATTGAAAGTTTTCTCCCCCGAAGATCTGTTTGAATACTGATAGCGTTTAAGATTCCTTCAAGCTCTCTAATGTTTCCATCAAGGTTAGATGCTAGGAAGTCTATAACCTCATCGCTGACAGGTGTCTTTTTTTGAGTCGCTTTTGTTTTTAATAGTGCAGCTCGAGATTCATAGTCAGGTTTTGTTACATCCACAATCATTCCTGCTGAAAACCGAGATCGTAATCTATCCTCAAGTCCAACAATATAATTAGGGTGTTTGTCTGAAGAGAATACAATTTGCTTTCCTTTATCGTACAGGATATTAAAGAGATGGAAGAGTTCTTCTTGTAGCTTTTCTTTCCCTGAGAAAAATTGAATATCGTCCATAATAAGAACATCATAGCTACGATATTTTGTTTTGAATGCGTTAATACGGTTGTTTTTAAGAGCGTTTACGTAATCTTGTGAGAATTTTTCTGAACTCGTGTAGAAGATATTAATATTTTCGTTCTCTTTTTGGATTTTATTTCCCGTTGCTTGTATCAAGTGAGTTTTTCCGAGCCCTGTAGCACCATAAATAAAGAGTGGGTTGTAAACTCCTGGTTTTTTGATAATCGCTTGCGCTGCTGAATATGCTAATTCGTTGAATGGCCCAACAACGAATGAGTTGAAAGAATAACGGTCGTTGAGGTTACTTGATTTATCAATTTGTACATTTTCAAGTGGCAACTGAGAGTTATTTGAAGGTTCCCTTTGAGATTTTCCTTGGTGCGGGGTTTCCACATCAACTCCCCTTTTCACTATGTATTCAATGTTTTTTATTGAAGCATCTATACTTTGTAATTTTGTAAGGATTGTGTCGTGAAATTTAGTATGTAACCATTCTTTATTAAATTCGTTGGGTACACCAAGGTAAAAGATCCCTGACTCTTGTCTTATAGGGAATGTTTTTTTGAACCACGTATTAAAATTTGGACGTGATATTTCGAGTTCAATCTCGGTCAAAACGTCCTTCCATGTCTTTTCGATGGTGTTCATAGGATAGAAGATATCCATAGTATAGTATGAATGTGGATAAAAGTGAAAACTGTGCACAACATACATATCATTGTGGATAAACATACCCACTATATCTTAATAGTTTGAATAAGAAAATCTTGATTATTTTTACAGTTATACTAGTATAGTCCTATTACTATCTTTGTAATTCTATCTATTACTATGCAAGCTAAATCAGGAACACTTAGAAAACGAAAAAATCGTAAAATGAACAAAGCACACGGTTTTCTTTCGCGAATGAAAACAACAGGAGGACAAAAAGTACTCGCGGCTCGTCGTCGAAAGGGGCGAAAAAAACTGAGTGTGTAATTCTTAACAAAAATCCTTTTAAAAAGAGGATTTTTGTTATATACCAATGGTATGTTTTCTAAACAGCAACGGTTAAATTCTCGTGCAGTTAACAGAATAATTATAGGTAAACATCGTTTTTTTACTTCGTGCTTTAGGGTTCATTTTGAACCTGCGGATGCTTTTCGTGTTGCTCTTATCATTCCAAAGAAAATAATTCCGAAACGTGTCATGAGAAGCCGTCAAAAGAGACGAATACTTCACGTATTAAAAAGTTTTGTAAACAACATTTCGCCATCAACTTGTCATATATTACTCATACTCCAAAAAAATACCCAAGACGTATCTTTCGTTGATCTTGAAAAGGAAGTAGAATTAGTGATTCAAAAATTACCCACTTCCGATAAAATTTGATACAATCCTTCCTATATGATTACTCTTTGGAACATTATTTTTTATAAACCTCTTTACAATGCTCTCGTGTGGCTTGTTGATATCTTGCCCAATCATTCTTTGATTATTGCGGTAGTTATTTTAACGATCCTTGTTCGACTTATTATTTCACCTCTGTCTTATAAGGCGTTGAAAACTCAGATTCAGACAAAAGCGTTGCAACCAAAACTGAAAACACTTAAAGAAAACGTTACTGATAAACAAGAACAAGCTCGTCAAACGTTTGCTCTGTACAAGGAACACGGTGTTAATCCATTTTCAAGCTTTCTGGTTATTCTCGTACAATTTCCAATTATCCTTGCGTTGTACTGGGTATTTCGAGATGGTGGAGTTGAGATAGACCCCACACTCCTTTATTCGTTTGTACCAAGACCAGATACTATTGTTAACACCATGTTTGGTTTTGATCTCGCTAACAAGAGTTATGTACTGGCATTACTTACCGGATTAACCCAATATATACACCTTTCACGGTCTGCAAGTTTCAAACAAAGCGCTACACACGACAAACAAACAGATCAGGAAAAAATGATGGCTATGCTTGGAAAGTCAATGAGATATACCATGCCAATTATGATTACTATTTTTGCTTATATTATTGGAGGAGCTGTAGCATTGTATTGGGTGACCTCCAACACCTTCATGATTGTTCAAGAGTGGTATATTCAGAGACGTTTGGCAAAAAAACAGATTGTTTAATCTGTTTTTTGTTTGGGATGGTGTGTACGGGTTTATGATATACTGAAGGTATTATGGATATCCACATACTCACAAAAGAAGCAGAAACAATTCTTACCATGATGGATATCCACGTTAAGGATATTTCAGTTTCCACAGACCCTGATTTGCGCATTACTGTACTCAGTATTCGAATTTCTGGAACCGACCAAGAGATTTTTACAGAACAACACAATACCCTTACCCGTGATTTTAGCTTGATTTTAAAGATTATTCTCGAGAAAAAACATCACTATTACAAAGATGTTGTGGTTGATATTAATGGTGATAATCAAAAACTCATAGATTATACAAAAGAAAAAGCGGCTATTGCAGTTGAACGTGTTCGTTTTTTTGACAAACCGTATGAATTTGGCTACCTCAATGCCTACGAACGTATGTTGATTCATCATTACTTTAAAAATATCCCTGAGCTCATCACAGAGTCTTCCGGAGAAGGGAAAGACAGACGCCTCACGGTTAAGAAAAAACAATCCTGATAGAGGGTTGTTTTAGTTTGCAAATGAATTACTCTCTTGCGATTGTTTGAATTCCTCACGTGCTTTCTTTATAGAAAGCACCTGTGCTGGATCAGATGTTATTACCTGGTCTTCGGTATATGAAGCGATAATTTTGATTGCGACATGTTTGAGACCAGCAAAGAATATCCCTTCTCCTACATTCGATTCAATAAGAAGATATTTTTCTTCATCGGTGAGTCTGAAAATTTCTTGAAGATTGTCGATAGCACTCGGTGATTGTTTTAACAAGAGTTGCATGGATGAGTTTGTAATAATAGGGATGCCATAACGCGATTTAATAAAGTCGCCAACATCTTGGGTGATTGTCGCAAGTCCCAGGAAGTATTTACGCCCACGTTTTGCAATCATAAACAAGAACGAGGCGGTATCGTCTGATTTCATCATCCACCAAGCTTCATCAACCACCAAAAGACGTTTCTTAATATCTTTTCTTACAGCGTTCCAAATAAATTGAGTGATAATATACATTGCAGCCGGTTTCAATTCGTCTTCCATATCTCTAATTGAAAAGACAACCAACTTTTTATTGATATCAACGTTTGAGGGTTTGTTAATAAAGCCGGCCCATGTTCCGCGAGTATATTTTGTTAAACGTGTTAAGAGTGACTCACTGCCCTCGACTGATGATAATACCATTTCAAAGTCTGACATGAGCGGAGGTTCAATGTTTGCATAGTCGGCGCTCGGTGTGATGTCTTTGAGTGCATACGTTTCGGTAATTGCACGATCAATCAGAGAATCTTCCTCAGGAGAAAGACCGCCAAGCATAATCCGGAATAAGCCAACCAGATGAATAATATGTGTACGAAGAACATCAGCAGGATCTTCATCTTCAAGAGGTCTTGGAACATCAAATGGATTGATGTGGTGTTCTGATGACAGTGAAATGTTAAAGTATCGCCCTCCAACAGCTTCAGCAAGATACTCATATTCGCGTTCAGGGTCAATAACGATCACTTCGGTATCGAACATCATGGTTCTTAGAATTTCAAGTTTTGTGGCGTAAGATTTACCTGCTCCTGAAGTTGCAAAAATAACGGAGTTGTAATTCGGTAAAGAGTATCGGTCAAAAATAACCAAACCAGAATTGTGTCTGTTGATACCGTATAAAATTCCTTTGTTGTCGGTCAATTCTGAGGAAATAAAAGGAAAGAATGATGAAACAGGACCTGTATTCAGTTTGGTATGCACTTGAAGTTTGTCTTGCCCGATCGGTGCAACCGACAAGAAACCTTCCATTTGTTGAAAGAGCGCGGGTTTAAGGTATACCAGTTTTGATTCCAAGAGAGAACGTATTTCATTTTCTGTTTTAAAGAGCTCGTCTTCATCATCAGCATAAATTGTGATGTACAATCCCACAGAAAATATTTTTTCTTGTGCTTGTTGTAGTGCATCACGTAGTGATTCAAGGTCTCGGTATGCGGTATCTAAAATAGGATCTCGTACTAGACCTTTTGATTCTCGGGTATTTATTTGCGATTGTACCTCTGCAACTTTTTTCTTGAATTCAGAGAGTATTTTTTCTGTTGGTATTGGATGAATATGAATACCAACATCAAACACCTTGTCGAGATTAACAATAGGAGCAAGCCATCCATCACTCAGAAAACGTGGATATGACATGACAAAGAATGTACGTGAGGTTTTTCCTGCGATTTTTATTGATTTTGAGCTTACCTCAAGAGCAGCTGGAGCCAGAATATCTTGAAGTTGCAGTTTTGCAGTACGATAAATTTCTCCCGGCAAGACCGGCACTGCTGTTTTTTTTGTAACACCCTTTTTGTTTTTTGATGTTCCTATCAGATCTGAAAGCAATGACATGTTATGTACAGTATACTACATACTCTTTTCTTTTATAAGAAAACCGCCCATCACAATGCGCGGTTAAAAATCAATGAGTCGATAGCTCCACAAGAATTCGTTGTTTTTATCAATAAAGTAAAGATATTCTCCTTTGCTATCAATGTTGATGCTATCAATGTCAATATTCTCACTGTATTCTCGATTGAGATCCGAAATCATTGTTTCAGCCATTGTTTCAGTGTTTACTTTCCATAGAGAATCATTATACGTTTCTAATCCCTGATACCACGTGTCGGGATACTCGTTCCCATAGGCAAGCGTATTAGGAACTCCGCAATAAACGTCTCTGCTATTATAAGACCAAACGCATTTCTCTGGGAAAGTCTGTAGAGAGAGTTGGCGAGTACGTTTTGATGTTCGGTCAAATATGGATAAGACAGTATCGTTTTCGGTAACCTCCATAGTCAGTATCTTTGTGTTGTCGGGACTCACCAAAGTGAGCAGTCCTTTTTTTTCAGGAAGAGATTTAAAGTATCGATGAGTATCAACACTTAATTCATAACTGTATCCTTGTGCAGCATAACTTGGTTTTGTACTAATCTCTATCGTGTTTTCAGAATCCCATTGGCTCGTCCATTCGCTAAACGGAGATTCAAAAATAGTTTCTTTCGTTTCATTTAAAAGATCTCGCACAACCCCAAGTACACCTAAATCATCTT
>JAGQMO010000012.1 GCA_020428615.1 Patescibacteria group bacterium
ATGATTCTGTCTTCTTGCTAGGAGAATTTCCGAGTGCTTTTTTCAGTACATCTTGGAGAGATGAAATGGTACCTTCTTTAGCTCCTCGTTGTGATTTCTCAGCTTGTTTATCAACGATCGCTGCGGCTTTTTGGGAAACCGATTCGGGAATAGTGGTTGTTGAGGTTTTTTGAACCATTCCTGTTTTTTTAAGAGGATCTGAGGTCGTATCGTGTCTTTTAATATTTCCGACTACTTCGGGAATAATTTGTTTTGTGGAACTAGGATGAACATCATCAGGCGACATACGATCGAGTAAATTATTTAATTTAGGAGAAACGATTTTCTTCATTTCGAGCTCAGCTTCTTTTTCATCCAATTCTTTCGCTGCTTTTTTCAAAGGACTCATTGCCGTATCGCGTTCATTTTTTGCAATGACGAAACTTTTTTTATCAGAACGTAGAGAGTTATTTGTTGGTTTTTCTGTTTCTGATACCTCCGGTCGAAAGCTACGTTTTTCAGGTTTATTAACTGGCTCATACCATTTGACAATACTTGTTTCTACTTCACTTCGTGGCTTAGCATACGATTGTCTAGACGAAGCAATGAGTTGTTCTCGCATTGAAACGGGTTGTTTTTCAACAGGAGGCAATGTTCGTGCCGAAAATGGCCGAGATCCAATACCGTCAATCATCAAAGAAAGATATATCTGATATTTACCAAGATTAACTAAATCTTCTGCTGTAAATGTAGGGGCAAATTGTTTTTCAAACACTTCGGCATCAGTTGCACCAATCCGAAACGTAATCATTGTTCCTACGTTACCAAAGATTGCCGCTGCAACAGATTCTTCCATCTGTTCAACGTACTGGTGAGCAACGGTCAGGTTCAATTTATATTTTCGAGCTTCTGATAAAATATCTGCGAACGACTCATTTGCAAAGTTTTGAAATTCATCAACAAAGAAAAAGAAATTGGGCAATTGTTCTATTTTTCCTGGACCAGCATCAGCACGACTCATAGCGGCCAAGTAGAGTTTGGTAATAAGCATACCACCAAGAAGGTTTCCATTTGATTCCCCAATCAATCCTTTTGACAAATTGACCAGGAGGATTTTTTTTTCATCCATAATCTTTCGAAAATCCATTGTTGACGTTTGTTGACCAACAATATTTCTAATGAGCGGATTTGCGGTAAATTGCCCGATTTTGTTTTGAATGGCTGCCCCTGCTTCACGAGCATATCGGGGGTCCCATTTATTATATTCATCAAGCCAAAAGGCCTTTACCGAAGCATCAGTGACATGTTTGATAACATCATTACGATAATCCTTTTCAGCCAACATTCGATTAACACCAAGGAGTGTCGCGTTCGGATACTCAAGAAGAGCGAGAAGTGTATTTGAAAGAATATACTCCATTCGTGCAGACCACGCATCTACCCAAATTTTCTTAAACGACGCCATGAGTCCCGCCACGACCAAATGTCGCTTATCCGCATCAACTGATTCAAGTACGTTGAAGGACATAGGGTAATCCGTATCAAAAGGTGCAAAGTACACAACGTCTTGCACACGATGTGGAGGAACATAGTCAATGAGCGTATCAATTGCAGACCCGTGAGGATCCATAAAACACATCCCTTCTCCATTCAGAATATCCTGTGCCGCCATGTTTTCAAGGAGTGTCGACTTCCCCATTCCCGTCTTTCCAATAACGTAAACGTGACGTGAACGATCTTCATTTTTAATTCCAAATTTGGTTCGTTGATTGCGAAAATCAGTTTCTCCAAAATAGGTTATTTTTTGACCGTCTGACATGAGTGTATTATAGCACAATGATCCGCGAGATGAGTAAAATAAAACTCGCTACCTTTCTAAGGAGCGAGTTTTTTGTTAATGGTTACATGTTAATGAAACCGAGCATGGTACTCAGCATCACCCACGTAATCAGAAACTTTCAAGCAAAGTAATTCTTCTTTTGTTTCTTTCGAAATTGGTAACTCTTCTATAAAAGTTTTCAAAGATTCATGGGTAATTGATCCACTTTCTCTGCGAGTGAAATCCCTCAAGGCCTCATATGGTTTTTCAATCTCACCCGTTCGGCGCAAAATTGTCTGTATGGCCTCAGCAAGCAATGCTGGGTTATCATTCAATTCTTTAAGCATTTGATTTTCGTTTGGATAAACCTTCTCCAAACCGGTCATCAAAGACTTGAGTGCAATCAATACGTGACCAAATGCAGGACCAACAGCACGTTGCATAGTCGAATCAACCAAATCTCGTTGCATAGTCGATACCGGTAACTCGCTACTTAACCCTTGTAAGGTGAATTGAGCAAGTCGTGCATTACCAATAGCATTTTCAAAATTAATCGGATTAACCTTGTGTGGCATGGTTGATGAACCGGTTTCAGTTGCCACCACCGCCTGCGTAAGAATAAATCGACTAACGTAATGCCAACAATCCCAACTAATGTTCCGTACAATGGACATTAGTCGGCTGAAAATTTGGAACATTTCAACTCTGCCCAAGTGTGGCTCAATTTGATTTGTAAGCGAATTTGCCTTGACGCGAACATAAGAACGTTTGAGGATTAAACCTTTTGGCAAAAATTCTTCAATAAATTTGGTAGAGAATTTTTGCCAATTTACATGTGGGAATGCTGTCTGATGTGCATTGCGATTGCCAGACGAACCGTTACATTTTCCATACGCAGATACATTTCTCAATGCAGTAAGAATATCTGCAATTTGCTTTGCATAAATGCGCACCTCTTTACCACAAGTAGTTGGAGTTGCTGGTTGACCGTGGGTCATAGACATCATTGGCACAGCTGCATATTTTTTTGCACCACTATCCAAAATACCATACAGTTTTTTCATAATCGGAATAGCCACATCATTAAGAAACATAGCATCACTGAGTGCATGAGCATTGCTGGTAACATCTTCTGAAGTCAAACCGATATGTACAAATCGTTTCAGATGTCCGAGTGCTTTCCTATCTAAAATTTGATTGAGATAGTACTCAACAGCTTTTACATCGTGGTTCGTTGTTTTTTCAAGATCCTTTACAGCCAGCCCAACACGTAAGAGAATTTGTTTCTCATGTTTGTGTTCGTGCAAGATTTCTTGCAAAAGCTTCTGTTCATCTTCAGTAATTGATATGATACCATTCTCTCCCAAATACATAAGGTACTTAAGTTCAACAATGAATCTGTAGTATATCAGCGCTGATTCGCTGAAATACATACCAAGTTCTTTAGTCTTTTGAAAATACCGACCATCAACAGGCGATATTGCATAGAGTGAAAAAATGTCTTGTGTCATGTTTTTCATATACAGTTTTTAAAGTTTATAATTCAGTGTATTTTTCAAACATTAATTTAACAATTTAAAGGATTAGAGTCAACTCATGTGAGTAGCTGGTCGCGTCAGGAGATATACCCCAACCACACTCAACGGTACTGCTATTATTTGTACAAACGTTGGTTCATCATGAAAAATAAGATAGGCAAAAATCAAAGTAAAGATAGGAGACACGCTCGACAGTGAAATTGATTTGGTTACACCAATTCTAAAAATACTCTCAATCCATAATAATTTCGTTATGCCAAAAAGCACAACACCATTAACGAGCAATATCCACCAAACAGATATCGGAGGAATTATAATTGATTCACCGGCAAGATACGCTATGAAAAATAGTATCGGGGCTGCAATGAGCGTTCGGAAAAATAAGATTTGTTCGCTACTGATTTTTGAACGCAAACTCTTTTGAAAATAATTTCCAAGAGGCGCAATAAAAACTGCCAATAGAATGACAATATCACCAATACGAAAGCCAGAAAAATTTGGAGCAAGAATAATGAGTACCCCAAGTAACATACAGACAATCCCAATAATGTATTTGAAACTAATGTACTCTTTTTTCCAAACGTTAAAAAACAAAAAAGAGAACAATATTTCAGCAGTTCCAATAATTGCTGCATTGCCAGCACTCGTATGTTCTAATCCAATATAGAATAAAACATAGAAAAGAACGCCGGTAATTCCAGTGATCGCGAGTAACTGCCAAAAAATACCTCTCTGAAAAACGTTGTTCCAAGAACGACGTGCAATAACAACAAAAAGAAAGAAAAAGAACGATATTGCCGTCGTCCAAGCCAAAGACGTAAGCGGACTTAAACCTGAATATGACAAAATCGCCAAGATAGGAAACAAGCCCCAAATAATTGATTCACTCAAAATAATGACTTCGCCAGTGCGTTCTTGCGAGAGTTTTTTCATACGTTCAAGTATACCAGATGTTTTTATCCCCATACATCCACAACATCTTCACAGGAGGTGTTTTGATAGGTTTGATCATTTCGGTACAATACAACCCAGTTATGGCACAGCAAAAAAACAACCTGCGCGTTCCTCCTCAAAATATTGATGCCGAGCGAGCGCTCCTCGGATCGATCATGCTTCGTCCCATTGCACTCAACGAGGTTATTGATACTATTTCAGAAGATGATTTCTACGTGCAAAAACATAAGGTGATTTTTCGTGTGATGGCTGATCTTGCTCGCGTGGGAGATCCAATCGATTTAGTCTCAGTATCAGAAAAAATAAAGAGCTTGAACCTGGTTGAACAAGCCGGTGGTATTAGCTATCTCAACGAACTTGCAAATACTGTTCCCTCTTCAACCAATATCGAATACTATGCAAAAACGGTCGGTAATAAATCAGTTCTACGAAAATTGATTGAAGCGGGAGATTATGTATCAGAACTCGGATTCAATGAAGAAGAAGAAATGGGGGTCATCCTCGATGATGCCGAGAAAAAGGTATTTGCCATTACCGCAAATCCAACTGGTGCAAGAAAATTTCAAAGTATCAAAGACCTCGTACCAAAATCATGGGAAAAACTCGAAGCACTGTCCCAAGGTGACGGTACTCTCCGTGGCGTACCAACCGGCTATGCTGCTCTCGATAATATTCTCTCGGGATTCCAAGATTCTGATTTAATTATTCTCGCAGCCCGACCATCAACAGGTAAGACTTCACTGGCACTCGATATCGCCCGCAAAGTCGCAGTCAACCACAACGTTCCGGTTGGTTTCTTCTCGCTCGAAATGAGTGCTGACCAATTGACCGATCGTATGCTCTCAGCAGAAGCCCAAGTTGACGCGTGGCGAATTCGAACTGGAAAAGGACTCACCGATGACGATTTCAATCGCATCAGTACTGCCATGGAAACGCTCTCGAAGGCACCAATTTACATTGATGATAAACCCGGAAATTCCATTAACCACATGCGCTCAACGGCGCGTAGACTGAAGGCGGAGCACGGGCTTGGACTCATTTTTGTCGACTATTTGCAATTAATGACTACCAGCAAAAATTACGATTCAATGGTCAACCAGGTGACGGAAATTTCCCGATCGCTAAAATCTCTTGCGCGCGAACTTGAAGTGCCTGTTATTGCACTTTCACAGCTTTCGCGTGCAGTTGAACAGCGAGGTGGCAAGCCGCGACTCTCTGACCTTCGTGATTCTGGTTCGATTGAACAGGACGCTGATGTCGTTATGTTCCTTCACAAAGAACGCAACGAAGACGGTGTCGGTCGCAGTCAAATTACCGATATTCTCATTGAAAAACACCGAAACGGTGCGGTCGGATACTGCCAGCTCTTCTTTGATGAAGCGAGAACCACGTTCCTCGACCTCGACAAAAAACATCAGGATTATGAAGGAGGAGGGTTGGATGATGAGTTTTAAAAAACAAGCTTGTGCTTGTTTTTTGACATAAAATAATTAAATATTATAATGAAATTAAAGCTCTTTTAGTGATTATGAATGTTCTTTTATGAGGATATTCATAATCACTAAAGACTTTTAAAAAATGAACAAAATCTTTAAATACTTCCGAAGTACTACATCTTGTTATGTGAGTTTATTGGGATTACTCTTTATTTCAGGGTTAGTAATTGCCAAAGGATTTTCAGTTATTGAAGGTAAAATAATCGTCTTATCTATAATAACTGGTTTTATCTTAGTCCTTGCGCATACCATATTACTCGCAACGATCCAGGTTTACGATGCTGTTTGTAAACCCATTTGAAAAAAAAATAATAATAGATTTCCCGTGGAATTGAATGTTCTGCGGGTTTTTATAATTTTTCAAAATTTCTAAAATCTTGGAATTCAAGATACTGAAGTGCGAGTGTCTGGAAGTGTCCATAAACGGACGGTAACAGACCAAACGCAGAAATGCGAGATTTTAGTATTTTGATATACTTACCTAGTGAATAATCGTATTGATAAATTGGCAGAACTCTTTGAATCATTTCCCGGAATCGGACGGCGACAGGCGCGCCGATTCGTGTACTACCTCCTCCACAAAGACCAAGGGTACATTAATGAACTCGTGGCAGGTATTCAAAACGTAAAGGCTGAGATTAACCAATGTAGTGAATGCTACCGATTTTTTGCAAAAAATGGTTCACCAGTGTGTGAGGTATGTACCTCGGCACAAGATTCCACACAACTTATGATTGTTGAGAAAGACGCTGATTTTGAAAATCTCCATAAGACGCACGTGTACGATGGTAAATATTTTATCCTCGGAGGATTTATTAACGCGAACGAGAAAAAACGTTCGTATGCA
>JAGQMO010000013.1 GCA_020428615.1 Patescibacteria group bacterium
ATTCTATATAATCGTTCCTGTTACCGCTTGTAGCTCAGTTGGTAGAGCAGCTGGCTCTTAACCAGACGGTCGAAGGTTCAAGTCCTTCCAGGCGGACAAATTTTAATACACATGTTAAAATTTTTTGGCTGGAGTACTCTCCTTGAGGAGAGTACGTAAGGACTTGAAAAGCGGAGTCATGTCCGATCGGAGTGTAGCGGAGCAGGACGGGCGAGCTGGGGTCGCGGAAGATTGCGCATGCAATCTATCTGTGACCAAGTCCTTCCAGGCGGACACGGGAGTAGAACATATACAACTTTCATATGCCCAGGTGGTGGAATTGGTAGACACGCTGGTCTTAGGAACCAGTGCAGCAATGCGTGGAGGTTCGAGCCCTCTCTTGGGCACCATAATAAAATCCCGCTAGCGGGATTTTATTATGGTAAAAGCTAAAAAACACTCTTTGGGTGTTTTTTAGCTTTTTAACGTAGTGTTCCGCCAGCAAACAATCCAAAGCTCCTACCAACAACTGCAACCAATCCCCAAACCGACACGATCACAAAGAGCCCAATGATTCCCCAAAAAATTTGTCTCTTCTTTTGTTCTCGTTCACCGGTACTTGAAGCTGAAGTCATAATAAATGAAACTCCTGAATACACCACATACGTGAGCGCGAGGAGAATAAGCACCGGAATTAAGTTCCTGTTTACAAAAACACTCACTGATTCAAAAAATGATACTGCGCCTTCGCCTGCTTTGAATTGCGCCAATGCGAACGAAGGAAATAACATACACAACAATAATGTTATAATTTTTTTCTTAATCATACTCATAGTATTTTATTGACCCTTCAACTGAGGTAATCCTGGTGACTCGCTAAAGAATGTACTACTGAACACACCAACGAGACTAATGTATCCAACCATTGCAAGCAATCCAATAATTCCCCACAACATTCTTCGTTTTCCTGCATCTCGAACTGATTGGTTATCAGCTCCACGAATGAAATCAACGATACCCCAAATGAACCACGCGAGTGCGATAGTAAAAAGCAACGGCAACAACGACCGGCTGACGATATCAACAAATTTTTCTGTTACTTCCCTGAGCGTACTTGCCGCAGAGGTTATAATTGGAAGCACGACAGTACTAACCGCTATGATGTTATAGAACAAACGTTTCATCATATTTAATTTCCACGAATCGCAGCAACCGTAGCGTCAATGGCTTCGGCAATTGCATACGCAGCAAGGAGAATGGCTGCACCAATAATCACGTATACAAACGTATCTTTGGCTTTTTTCAATTTTTCAGGGTTACCCTGTGCCGCAACAAATTTGAATCCTGCGTAAATAATCGCAAGTGCAATAACCGGAACACCAATTGTGATAATAATTTTTAAAATTTCACGAACGAGCGTTGGAATATCATTCACACCTCCTTTTGCAAGCGGGTTGATGAGTTTGATAGATGGTGATGTGATTGTTTGATTAGCACCATCTGTTTCAACTTCTTGTGCAAAAGAAAAATAAGGTGCGGAAACCAACGTAAGCAAAAAGAATTTAAAGCGTAGGTAAGTTGTTTTCATATACAAAATTGTACCATAACTACAAAATATCTTCATTGTCTATACATTGACAAACATAGTTTTATAGTATATAATCTAAACGAATAATAACACCTTAAAAATCAAACAAGGATATGAAAAAAAATGAACATAACACTCAGCAAACAAGTGAGGATCCGTTTACAACAATTCCACAAGAAAGCCAGGAAATTGATGTAACCAAAAAAGGCATCGACCATTTCAAGAAACCTATCGCTCCGTTCATTGTTGGGATAGTTGGGTTACTTGTGACCATCATTATCATGATTGTTTACCTCTCCTCTGAAACAAGTGGAAAAAAACAACATGTATCGCCAACGACCGGTGTTGTAGAAATGACTGCCAGTGGCAACATTAAAGTTGCTTCTGAATTCCAAACAGTTATGATTTCATGTGATAAATTCACCTATTTTGAACTTCCAAATGATGGGAAACAATTCATTATAGACAGAACCACTGATATCAGTCTAAATCTGATGTGTCATTTCACTGACTCTAGAACACGCGAAGCGGTGGGTCCCTATACCTGGGTATATGGAACCACCCCTGCGAAAGACCACCATTACGTCGTGATTGGCGTAAAGGTTTCAACAACATACAAAAATTGTAAAACCAAATTTAGATTCCGTTATGAATAATACTGATTTACGACCGGGAGATTATTCAACCGGTTCAATGAAAAGAGTCAACAAAGCTTTGTACCTTCTGATAACGTGTGGGCTAACTCTACTGACGTTTTTCTTTTTTTTCCTTTTCATAGAATGGTATGCAATAGTGCCAGCACTATTTGTGTTGACCTTTGTGTATTTCGACACACAGAGTGTCGAACCCCTTCATAGAGGAGTGCAACGAGCGCGCTGGAACGGAGACAAACTTTCCGTACACGATTTGGGACCTGGTTTTTATTGGGGTTTCTTCTACTCGTACTATTTAATAAGACAAGAGGAGTCAACCAAAAACCCGTACACCGTATTTGTTATTGGTGATGTTGCTGACGGCAACAGGGGAATTTTACCAGTCACATTAAATATTCCCATAGTGGATGCTCTTAAATACTACATCTATGGTGGTGACGTAACCCAACGCGTTAATCAAGAGATTGAAGACAGTGTCAAAACCTTTATGGAAAAGAAACAAGAAAGTGAATTGCGTGCAATTCAGCAAACAGACAATGGTTTGTTGAAAGACATATTCCCAGAACACGACACGTTTTGGCGAACACTTCCTGAAGCTGGCCTTGGCTGTAATACCAAACAAGGTGAGTACGATTCCATAACTGTAAGTGTAGGCACCTTGCGTATCACAAAAGAAAAGCAACAAGCAAATGAAGCTCTTGCTGCAAGAAAGGAGTACGCAAAAGCAGAAGATTTTGACAACAAAGAACGTGACAAGAGGGTTGACGAGATTCTCATTAAAGAATTATTAAGTTACATCACACCACCAATCACGTTCAAAGAGTTGAAGGAGGAAGCTGTGGGGTCACTCGATACGAGCGGCTGGAAAGAAAAATCGACACATGAGAAAGAAATTGAGATTGTGGACAAAATGCTTGCGCTGGCTAAAGAAAAATTGCCAACTGATCCCAAAGATAAAAATTACATCTCTGGGAGACAGATTCAGGCTATGCGCTTGAAAGCCAACGCAACACTGGACATCCGCGAAAATAGAGCGGAATCCATTCATGGAATCCAAGGATCCAATGCTTTTGTGAACATTGGACAAAAACAAAATAAACGCTGATATCCGTTCATCTATCACAAGCCAAGTATCTTACTTGGCTTGTTTTTTATCGTGTCGGTCGTATAAGGATTGAAGCGTCATTCGTGCTCGCAGGATTAATATTCGGAACACCAACAGAATTGGTAATAAATTTCATAATACCAAACACCGAGACCATGATTGCCATACCAATAACTCCCCACAGAATATGTCTCTTTCCTTTATCTAAATCTTCCGCTTTATCGTTACCAAAAAGATTATAGAGGCCGACTGTAAACAACACAAATGCTGCAGCAAAGAGTATCACGATAATCGGATTAATTACTTGGTCATTGATTCTAGCAATCAATGCTAGAAATTTCTCTGATGGCGCCGCATATGCGTGCGGAATGAAAATATATTCTCGAACAAAATCTGTAAGGATACTCATATGTGAATATATTAGCACAACCTTGTAATAAAAAACAGGAAATACATTTCCTGTTTTTTATAGAGTACTAGCAACGAGAATCTCCAGTGTTTGGGATACAAATTGACGGTGTTCCTGATGTAATCGTTCCTCCACTTCGAATACCAAAGGTTCGGTTAAAGAGGAATACAAGTCCCCATACTGAAGTTACAATAAAGAGCCCAATGATTCCCTGGATAACGATATTGCGAGCTTCTGCTTTTTTATCAGCATCTCCGGCAATAACGAATCGTACTACCCCGTAAATAAAGTATGCCAAACCTGCGAGAATCAAAATCGGGATAATCTGATTAAGAAGACTTCCGAATCTTGCGAGAATGGTACTGAAATCAGCTCCAGAACCGGTTGTGGTCGTACCTTGCGCCAAGACCAAAACTGGTGATGTAGCAATAAATACAGCGAGAGCTTTAGTAATGTTTTTCATAAAATAAACAAATAAAATTAAAAAGTGAGTAATAATCGATTATTGTCTTCTCTTCGAGAAATCTTCTCCAAAGAAGTTAAACTCATTATACCATGTGTGAATAATAATACGCAATATGTACCACCTTTCTATTACAACAAGAGCCAACTCGCTTCAGGATCAACACCAAGAGAAATAACAATGGTTCTCACAACCAACCACGCTGCCATCACAATCACAATGCCGATTACCACGTTGGTCATAGCTCGTCTTGCCGCACTTCTCTTGCCTGGATCACCACCACTTGTGAGGTACAAGAAACCAGCATAGGCAAAGACAATCGCAGCAATAGGTATTACAAGAATGAAGATATATTCAACAACACGAGTAATTAAACGAATTGCATCAGTAAATCCACACATACGACCATATCCGCAATCAGTTACAATCCCTTCTTTCAAAATATTATCAGCAGAATCATCAAACACACTTTCAGGCGTTGGATCTGTATCATCAGGCGGAAGCGTCACTGTTGAACCAGTGCCGTCAGAAGCTAAATGGTACTCAGCAATAATAGACGATCCATCGTACGCTCGAATCGTATAAGCTGTTTCTTCAAGCGGATACTCTGCCGGATTATCAGGAAATACAAATGATCCGGGTTCAAGAAGCTGTGCCCCTAAAAAAATTTCTGCACCTGTTCCGTCTGATTTTGCTGCCCGAAAAGCAATTTCTCGATTATCAGCATTATTAAATGTCCCAGTAATTTTGAAATACGAATCGTCAATTTTTTCTACCGTTGTAAATTCAATAACATGTGGGGGTTCAGGAACGAGCTCAAGGGTAATGTAGGTATTTTCTGAATTACCATAATCAACAGCAAGACCGTCAGGCGCATCTGAAAGATAGACTGAATAGAGATGTCCAGGAATTAAGGGGGAAACATCTTTAATAACATCACAGTTTCGTTTTCCATCTTCACATGGCGGCCATGTAATCGGAAACATTTCACCTTCTGTAGCTTTATAGAGAGCAAGTACGACCTTGGCATTCGTATCTCGATCTTCGAGCATTAGATATATATTAGAAGAGGTATGTGGAGTTAGTTTCCCTTTCGTTTTTAATTTCGGATACACACCATTTACACCATTGACACCTATCTCTTCCCACTTTGCAATTTCCCAACCTGGAAAATCTACAACAACATCGGAGGTTGGTTCTCCTGATTGCCCTAAAATATCGCTAATGTTATGGCTCTGAACAACAACAGGCGTTTGGTTTGGATTACTTGTACTTACCTTCTTTAAAACTAACGTATCGTAGTTAACACCGTTATACGTAATAAACGGAGGGTTTACAGTATACGAAGCATTAAGCGAGATATCGTAAGATGGAGCCTGCCAAGAAACAGTAGTAAAACAATGTTCGGGAATTGTTGTATTATTGACAACTAAACAAAATTCAATTTCAGTGTCATTCAAGGTGGTGTCAATCCCTCCGGTAATAACCGTTGTCCCTTCCGGGCTATCAATATAATCAATCACAATGGTTTCTCCAACAATGGTGATTTCTCCATCAATATCAAAGTCCCCTTCTTGTGCAAACACAGGTGAAACAAAAGATGCACCTATGATGAACATAAAAATGTATATATATGTTGCTAGTCGATTCATAGAATTTACAATTGGTTTGTTTTTATAACGATGTTAATAGTTTGATCCAAGATCGTATCAAGATCCCTGCTGGCTCGCTGGATCGCATCTTCGGTTGATAATGCTCCTGAATTGATGTTTTTCACAACAGAACGAATGACATCAGCCGTACGATTAGGATCAGGATCAAGCCATCCTCGAGAGATAATAGCTGAATTGTATACCAAGGTAAGGAATGCATCATCAGGTTTATTAGCTAATAGTGATTTTGTAGCTGGAGCAACTAATAAACGAGAAGAAAGGCCTCCGGAAAATTGATCTGCGGTCATTTTTGAAGCGACAGCAAAGGCACCAGTAAGGTTTTGCGTTTGTTTGCTAATACCAACTCCGAGCATAGACCCCTCTGTGATTCGATTTAACGATGAACGCAACTGCGGCATGAGGTGTACCCCAAAATCAAGGTTTGGATTCTTACGGCGAATATCTTCAACTTCACTTGCACGACCAAAGTATATCGCTACCTCTCCGGCAATGAATTTGTTTTGAGCATCAACAAGCGCTTCATTCCATGAGTAGGTATTACTTCCAAAATGACTAAATGAGGTATAAAAATCAAAAACTTGTATTGCCTCTTCAAAACTCTCATCGTTCGCGAGCAGTGAATACTTCTCATGTGAAAATTCATCGGTACCAACAAGCATATTGCCATTTTGTAATAAGAGCGTGCTGATAATAGATTTTGCATTATTAATATTATCGTAGGAACCGAGAGCTACAGCACTCAAAATAATTTCTCCAGTATCCGTATACTCAGTCACACGAGGTGCAAATTCTGTAAATTCATCCCAAAATTCAGGCACATCTAAAATAAACGCTGATGAAATAAGCGATTTGTTGTAGTACATCATGAGCGGATCAACAGTAATCGGAAGTGCGGTAATACCGGTGTCAGTTAAAAACAGTCGTGCCTCATCAATATAGAGCGATTCATAGGTATCGCGTGGCAAGCTGGTATATGGTATTTCAAAAATTTTATC
>JAGQMO010000076.1 GCA_020428615.1 Patescibacteria group bacterium
AATCGGGCTGAAAGGTGGTCACCGTTCCTTGGTGTTTCGTTTTGCCTATTTTTTTTACTGCAGCTTTTGGTTTTCCAATTGAATACTCTTGCGCGTACTTGTCGCCATCTCGATGAACCTCAACGAGCGTATACGTAGAGAGTGCATTCACCACCGAAGCACCCACCCCATGGAGTCCTCCAGAAAATTTGTAGCTCTCATTATCAAATTTACCCCCCGCATGCAGAGTCGTCATAATCACCTCAAGAGCTGATTGTTTTGTCTTTGGGTGTTTATCAACAGGAATACCTCGCCCATTATCAACAACACGTACCATATTGTCTGGTAATAATGCAATTTCAATGTGATCGCAGTATCCTCCCATCGCCTCATCGCGTGAGTTATCAAAGATCTCTCGAATCAGGTGGTGTAACCCATCAGGTCCTGTAGAACCAATGTACATTCCTGGTCGTTTACGAACTGGCTCAAGACCTTCAAGAACCGAGATGTCACTCGCACTGTAAGTTTTCTTTGTGGTCTCACTCGTTGATTTTGAGGTTAATTTTTCACTTTTTACGGTCGCCTTTTTGGCTGATTTTTTAGGTTCTTTTGCCATATCTGTCAGTAAAAATAGTATGCTCTTATTATACCAGAATATGCTTATTTTCCTAAGGAAAAATGGCTTGTTTTCATGGTATGATAAAGCCATGAATGTGACGATTGAACCAAGCTGGCAAGATGTTCTCAAAGACTATTTTGAGACTCCGGAATTCAAATTCCTCACTGATTTTGTACGGCAAGAGTACCAAACAAAAACAATCTATCCTCACCCAAAAAACATCTTCAACGCCTTCAATACCACACCTTTTGACAAGGTATCGGTAGTGATTATTGGACAAGATCCATACCATAACCCAGGACAAGCGCACGGATTGTGTTTTTCCGTTCAGGACAGCGTTACACCTCCCCCATCACTGAAGAATATCTACAAAGAAATTGAAGATGATCTCGACACCAAAAAAGACATGACAAACGGCAACCTGACCCATTGGGGTGAACAAGGGGTATTTCTCTTGAACTCAGTGCTTACTGTTGAAAAAAATAAACCAACGAGTCACGCTAGCAAAGGATGGGAAGAATTCACTGATTATGTCATCAAGAAAATTTCAGAGGAAAAAGATCATATTGTATTTCTCCTCTGGGGCAGTTACGCAAAGAAAAAAGGCGCGGTCATCGACCGAACCAAACACCTTGTCCTCGAATCAACACACCCTTCCCCATTTTCAGCAAACAACGGGTTCTTTGGTAATAAACACTTTTCGCAAACGAATGAGTACTTGAAGAAATATGGTAAACGAGAAATTGAGTGGTGATAAAATAAACTAAGTGTTTTTTTATTGATAATCGATATAGCTTTCAAAGAAAGCTACAACTTCAGGATTCTGAGAATTTGTGTATACAGGTGATTGTGAATTTCTGCCAACTTTTATGTACCCACAATGCTGAGCAGAGGGAATCTGATTACAGCTTTCAACTAATTTACCATCCGCTGTTAAACCGCCAACAATAATAGTATCAAACGATGATGGACTTTCCTTCAATTGGAATGTTGTACTCACCACAATTGGCGGTAAATCTTTTTCTATCATCAACGCAGTTCTCCCTAAATTTTCAACGGTATCAAAATCTTCTATCGTAAGAGTTTTTGTCTCATGAGATAGTTGATCATTTACTGTATCAGAATCAGAAACCTGACTGTCTTTAGGAAGCTGGTCAATAATTCTCACCTCACGTTGTTGCTGATGTGAACGTACATACCACACTCCAGCCAATACAATAAATAGTACGATAAGAATAGTTAAAAGATTATGTTGTTTCATACCACTAAATTATAACAGAAATTTTATTGAATACGTTAATAGCGTTTTTTACAACCATATATCATTCAATATACGTTTACGTCTTACCTCATCCATCCGTTCAATTGCATAACGTAACATTGTTCGTGGTATACGGTCGTAGTGTTTTTTAATGAACATTTCAACAGTAGATGCATCCTGTTTCCATGCTTCGCGCAGCATCCATCCAACAGCCTTGTGAGTCAGATCTTCAGTATCATTGAGAAGGTTTTGAGATAAGCGAAGGGTTTCCTTAATCTTCCCTGCACGATTTAGGGTTAAGGTTGAAACAATTGCAATACGACGCTGCCACATATCTTTTGAAACGACGAGTTTGTCTAATATCGGACGCT
The DNA here is from genome assembly GCA_020428615.1 of Patescibacteria group bacterium. Lineage (GTDB taxonomy): Bacteria > Patescibacteriota > Minisyncoccia > Phycocordibacterales > UBA1006 > UBA1006. The sequence continues at coordinate 2,231 of JAGQMO010000076.1, forward strand.
CCTTTGGGTTATCTAATACATACTGACCGATAATATATGGTGCCGAGACGTCAACAAGATCCCAATTATTGAT
>JAGQMO010000077.1 GCA_020428615.1 Patescibacteria group bacterium
AGCAAAATCCAAATGATTAAAACTACTAAAAAGGACTCGACAGGGCGAAACAATTTGTCTGGGGGAATGGATTCGCCCTGCCTCGGCTGATTTCCCGCCCGCAGGAGGGGTCTGGGGAGGAATGCGGGCGGGTTTCGGAATTTCCTTTTTGAAAAATTTTGAATGCGCTTTTAATGAATTAACTCCAAAAAATATCTTTTACCTTTCTGGACGATGGTCTTTTCCGAAATGTCCAAAGGACTATCAATTTCTGATTCAGAAATCTTTTTTCCGTTTATTTTAATACTTCCTTGCGAAATCGCGCGACGAGCTTCGCTCTTGCTTTTTACGAGTTTGCTTTCAACAAGAACATCGACAATATTTGCGCCCTTACGAACATTGAACTTCGGTACTTCACTAGGAACTTCTCTTTTCTGGAATGTTTGAATGAAATTATCTTCAGCATTTTTTGCCAAATCTTCTCCATGATAAATTTTAGTTATCTCAAATGCTAGACGCATTTTCGAATCACGCGGGTTTTCATCTTTGAGAATTTCGTCAATCTCCTTTAAACCTAACCAAGTACAATCGACAAATAATTGCTTCATGTTTTCATCTGGCTGTGCCATAAGAGCGCCGTACATTTTGTCCGCGTCAAAATCAAGGAACACACCTGTCCCTAACGATTTAGACATCATTTTTTCGCCCGTTTTTGGATTTTCAAGAAGAGTTGTAATGAATACAAACTTTTCTTTATTCTTGAGTTTTTTCAATAATGTACGTCCCGCAAGTGCGTTGAATTTTTGATCCATGCCACACATTTCTATATCAACATCCATAGCCACAGAATCGTACCCTTGCATTAAAGGATAAAACATTTCATGCAAATATAACGGTTTCCCGCTTTGCATGCGTGCTTGAAACATATCTCGCTCTATCATTTGCTGAACCGTAAAATTTGATGCGAGATTTATGACATCCTCAAAAGTGAGAGAGGATAACCAATCATTGTTATAGAGAACTCTTACTGGATTTTCTTTGTTATCAACATCAATTACTGGTTTAACTTGGTCAATCCAAGTTTTAACATTCTGTACAACTTGTTCGCGTGTAAGTTGTTTTCTCGCTGTTTCGTTTTTATCTGTTGGATCTCCAATTCGGGCCGTAAAATCGCCAACAAGAAAAATGACTTCATGTCCTAATCTTCGTAATTTCTCCAAAATCATGTAATTCGTAGCATGCCCAATGTGCAAGGATGTTCCTGTCGCGTCAGTGCCGATGTATATGCGAAGACGCTTACCAGATTTCAATACCTCTCTTAATCCATTCTTTGTAGGCAAAATTTCCGCGACAGAACGCGTAATTATTTCCTCAATTTTTTCTTTATTTGTGTCTATTTTCATATTCTAGTTTAAAAAGTAATCTAATGGTTTTCCGTACAATTTTGCAAATTCAGCCAATTCGACCGCGTCCACTCCACGCTCGCCTCGTTCAATCTTGGAAAGATACGCCTGAGGTTTCCTGAGCTTTTTACCCGCTTCTACCTGTGTCAAACCAGCTTCTAGGCGAGCAGAAAGAAGTTTCGCGGTCAATTTTTGATATTTTGGCAAATATTTTTTCGACATAGTTATATTAACATATTATATACTATTGTGGAATATACCAGTTTGGTATATTATTATTT
>JAGQMO010000014.1 GCA_020428615.1 Patescibacteria group bacterium
TTTTTCGCAACTTTCTTTTTAGCAGCAGGTTTCTTTTTTGTCGCCATAGTTTGGATGATCATAGTTATGGATAAAGATTGGCTAGCTCGACCTCGACTAGTTACTAAAAGTATACCACCTATTTTTTTTCTGCAACAGTATATTTTTATTTTTTGAAAATTTTTTTATTTTCTTGATATACTTTGTGCGTGAACATCGCGTACAAAAAATTTTATTCTGAAATTATGCGTTACTATCGTGCACATGGGCGATATCATTTGCCATGGAGAGAACATGCTACCCCGTATCGTGTCGTTGTTTCTGAAATAATGCTTCAGCAGACACAGGTTGATCGAGTCATTCCTTTTTTTAATCAATGGATGAGAGTATTTCCTTCATGGAAGAGCTTGGCGCATGCACAGCAGTCTGATGTTCTGCGTATATGGAAAGGTCTCGGTTACAATTCTCGAGCATTACGTCTGAAACAACTAGCAAGCATCGTTGTTTCAGATTACAACGGCAGATTACCTAAGGATTATAAGGTATTATTGACACTTCCAGGTATTGGTCCATATACCGCAGGAGCCATTCTTGCTTTTGCGTACAATATGTATGTGCCAATTATCGAGACCAACATTCGCCGCACTTTTATACATCATTTTTTCCAAGACCAAACAAATATAAGAGATAAAGAAATTTTGGAAATTATGAACAGCATGGGAGAAATTCATAATCCACGTGAGTGGTATGCTGCACTTATGGATTACGGAGCCACTCTACCAAAACTGGTTAAAGACAATCCAAACACACAGAGCAAGCACTACACCAAGCAATCTAAATTTGAAGGATCTAATCGGCAAATTCGCGGGCGCATTTTGAGTGTTCTTTTAACCCAACAAAAGATTTCAAAGAACGCGTTGTTTAAAAAACTCGGGAAAGAAAATGAACGATATCAAAAAATTTGCGATCAATTAGAAAAAGAAGGATTTGTTTTTCAAACAAAAAACACTCTTATATTGGGGTAATAAAAAGTGTTTTCTTTGTTGTTCCCAAACAATCCTTATATTTGAATGTGTTCTTGTGTTTCTAAAAATAAGATGATTTTTTTATAAATTTGTTTCCAGTTAAATACCCGTTCAATATTCACAGTAAAATCTTCTTGTGTCACATCTTTGTTACGGTTTTGCGTATATAAAAGTGTGAGACAGTGAGGTAGTTTTTTAGCGGTTTTTGACACATGTCCCCAGTGGTCATCAACAAAGACATGAGCATTTTTTCTTACACAAAACTGAGCTTTGTCTTCCACACGTTGACCATTTCTGTATTGAGTAGAATAAGCTCGTTTAATGAAATCCGCATAGTGTCTTTGTACCCAAAGATCCGTATAACGCTGGCTAAATAGTTCATTCCTATCGGTTTTAATAAAGAAGGTAATATTGAAGCCAGCTCGTTTTTTGAGTCTTGAAAGCACTTCCCGTGCTCCCGGAGTTGGTTTGAATGATATTGTTCTTCCTGACTCTTGATATTCGTTCTGTATCGAACGTCTTTCTTCTACATCCAATGCATTGTATATACATTGATCCATCTTTTTTATTTCTGCAAGATAAAAGAGAAAATCTTCATCAGAATCTTGAGTTAGGAGCATATCCAAATCAAGGACAATCGTAATATTTTTGTTCATCTCAGTTGTTTTAATGTTTGTGTTTTATTTTATTAAATATAATGATTATGTCAAAAACATCATTCTCAATTTTGCTCATGCTATACTATGTTCATGCACTCCTTTGAGGAACTCTACAAACAACTCAACCCACAACAAAAAGAAGCCGTTGATACCATTGATGGACCTGTTTTTGTCATGGCGGGTCCGGGAACAGGGAAGACGCAAATTCTCACGCTCCGTATTGCAAACATCTTGAAACAAACTGATGTTGATCCTGAAAACATATTGGCGCTTACTTTCACCAATGCGGCTGCCTATAACATGCGTGAACGCCTTTCAGGTATTGTTGGACCTGAAGCTGCTCATCGCGTGTACCTCTCAACATTTCACTCATTTGCTGAAGATATGTTAAAACGACACCGTGATCTCATCGATGTAAATTATGGTACGAGACTTATATCTCCGATTGAACAGATTGAATTACTTGAAAAAATTATTGATGACATGCAGTTAGAGTATTTCTCTGTCTTTAAACGCCGTGAAGGCACACTCAAAGAAATTGCTTTTGCACTTGGTAACATAAAAGGCGAGGGAATGACCCCCGAAGAATTTCGGAAACATACATATAATCAATTCAATATCGACAGAGAACATCCCGATATGTTTTACAAGCGTAAGTATGGCGAATTCAATGTAGGCGATGTAAAACATTCGACCCTCCGAAAACTCGAACAAACTCGAGATAAAAACCTTGAGCTTGCAGATGTCTACGAAGCGTATGAAGCTGAGTTGAACCAGCTCGGTCTCTATGATTTTGACGATGTCATTGTTCGCATGGTGCATGAGCTTGAGAAACCAGACTCGCTTTTTCGAACAGAGCTTCAAGAAACGTTTCAATACATTCTTGTTGATGAACACCAAGATACCAATGATGCGCAAAATCGCATTATTCATGCGATTATTGATAATTCTGTATGGGAAGGAAGACCAAACTTGTTTGTTGTGGGTGATGCAAAACAAGCAATTTTTCGATTTGCTGGAGCGAGTGAAGAGAGCTATACAACACTTTTAAATTCTTTGAAAGATCCGATGGTAATCAATCTCAAAGAAAATTATCGATCTCAACAAGGAGTGCTTAATTCCGCACACTCTTTAATCACCAAGAGTTCGTATCACCAAAAAGAGGATAACCTCGAGGCGTTCTTTCATCACGAAGGGGTTCTGGAGTACCGTGAATTCCATGACTATAAAATGGAAATGTTGTGGCTTGCCAAACATATCAAAAAGCAAATCGATAACGGTGTTGATTCGAATGACATCGCAGTTTTATATCGAAATAACAGCGATGCCTCTGATGTTCGCCGATTATTTGATATTCTCGGGATTCCATATAAAGATTTTTCAAAGAAAAATATTCTTGCTGATCCTGATATGCAAAAACTTTTTTACCTCTTGCGATCAGTGCATAATCCACTCGATAATGAAGCAATTGCGAAATCACTCTTTATTGACTTTCTTGCATTTGATATGTTTGATGTGCAACGCATTCTTCAAAAATCTCGAAATGCAAAAGGTGACTACAATAAATCAATAGTCACAATTCTTGAAGATTCAAAAAAACTTACTGAAGCAGGTATTCCAACAGAACGACACGCCCCATACATTAATTTTATTGCTCTATTAAAAGAGCAAAAGATGAAATCTGAGAACGTTAATCTTATGACATTTCTTTCAGATTTTATTCGAGAGAGTGGTTTTTTGAAGTATATTTTAGCCCAAAAAGACTCAGCGATCGGATTAAAAAAAATAGAAAAGCTGTTTGATAGCACGAAAAAAGAACTACATACTCGCGATGAGTTGGTATTGAATGATTTTAACTCACTTGATTCATTCATACGATACCTTCTTGTCATGAAGAAACATGGGATTACTATGAATATACAACAGAACCTGTCAGATGGTGTATCACTCATGACGTTGCACGGTTCAAAAGGACTTGAGTTTGATAGCGTGTACGTCATTAAGGCGCTCAACAAACGAAAGATAGGACGAGAAATTAATCTTCCGTTTAAAGATTTTGGTGAAGGTGATGTTGAGGACGAACGCCGGCTGTTCTACGTTGCGGTCACCCGCGCGAAGAAGAACTGTTTCATCAGTTCATTCGTATATAACGAAGAAGGTCGCGAAAAGAATCGCTCGCTTCATATTGATGAAATGGAACATGTTACGCACGTTGATATGTCTTCGTGGGAAAAAGAACACGAACAAGATATACGTCTTTTGTTTAATGAATCACATGAGCATATTATTTCGTTGGTTGACAATGAATACATTAAGGAACAGTTTCTCAAGAATAAACTTTCTGTATCTGCGTTGAATAATTACATTGAATCGCCACTCAAATACTATTTTAGAAACCTCGTACATCTACCCGAAGCGCGTTCACCTCACTTGGATTTTGGAAACATGATTCATGAAACGCTCGAGAATTTCTTTAACCAGTGTCTCAAAGAAAATAAAATTCTTGGCGACAAAGAACTCGAGATATCTTTTCATACCGTTATTGCAAACAATAATCTCTACGAAGAATATCGAGACAGAGGTTGGAATATTCTTTCAAAGTACTTTGACTACCACAAGAAAAATTTTGAACTTCCAATTGACAATGAGAAACGAATTTCAGCGATTCCATTCACACTCGGTAATCAGGAAACCATTATGCTCAATGGTGTTGTAGATAAAATAACCAAAGACAAAAATGGCAACATAATTGTATGGGACTACAAGACAGGGAAGGCCTACTCAGATATGAGTAAAGAACGTAAAGAAAAAATTAAACGGCAGGCTGCGTTCTACAAACTTCTCCTTCAGAATGCCTTTGACGGACAGTATAATTTTCATACCGCCATCTTTGATTTTTTGGAACCAAATTCAAAAGGTCACTATGAACGTGCTGAATTCAACATTACCCAAGAAGATGTTAACGAGGTGTCCCAAGAGATTAATAACCTTGCAGAAGATATTTTTGCGGGAACACTCTTGAAACATGATTTCTACCGAGATACGACCAACAAAGAATTGTTAGAATTCCTCGAAGTTCTGCGTGGTCCGAGAACAGGCGAACAACTTGATCTTTTTAAAGAATAATGAATCTCTGTAGGGATTTTTTATTTTCCCTGCCGAACCTGATATAATGAGTCCATTATGACAGATACAAAAATCAAAGTAGCGATTAACGGTTTTGGTCGAATTGGACGATCTTTTTTACGGCTTGCATTAGCAGAATATCCATCAGTCGATATTGTTGCCATTAACGATCTTGGTGATATCAATAACCTCGCCTACCTTCTTAGGTATGACACTGCACAAGGTGAGAGTAATCTCGATGTTACAATTTCTAATGATGGCACGCATATGTTTGTAAATGGAAACGATATTCACGTGCTCCAGGAAAAAGAACCCCAACACTTGCCATGGAAAGAACTTAACGTTGATGTGGTTGTTGAATCGACTGGATTCTTTACCGAGTATGACAAGGCGGCGCTTCATCTCGATGCCGGAGCAAAAAAAGTAGTTATCTCGGCTCCCGCAAAAGGTGAGCCGACAGAAGGTGTAACGGGAGCGACTGTCATTATGGGTGTAAACCAAGATACATTGAATACGTGCCAAATTTCATCAAACGGTTCATGTACGAC
>JAGQMO010000078.1 GCA_020428615.1 Patescibacteria group bacterium
CTTCATGGTTTGATCAATTCAAAGACCGTATTACTGAATGGAAATACGGGTTATTGCCATTTCTCGGTTTCCTAGGAATCGCAATATTTCCGCTCATGTTGCAACCTGATTCAGGAACATTGGTGTTGATTGCACTCGTTGCGTTTACCATATATTGGATGCGTGGTGCACCGTGGAAACACATTGGTTTAACATTTCTTATTGGTACGCTTGCGCTTGGTACCTATGTATTTATGAATCCGCACATTATTGATCGTATCGAAACGTTTAAAAATCCCAATCAAGATCCATACGGTTCATCGTATCAAATACGCCAATCTCGCATTGCCATTGGATCAGGTAAACTCTATGGTCGCGGATTAGGACAAAGCGTGCATAAATTTGGTCCCTACTTACCTGAATCAAGCAGTGATTCCATCTTTGCTATCTTTGCAGAAGAGTATGGTTTTCTCGGGAGTGTGATACTTGTTACGCTCTATAGTTTGTTTGGTTTTTTTGGATTTAAAATCGCTCGCCGTGCACCTACGGTTTTTGCACAAAATCTTGTTATTGGAATCATTCTCTTGATTGTTGTTCAGGTATTCTTTAATATTGCAGCTATTTCAGGCCTTGTTCCGCTTTCAGGTCTTCCGTTAATTTTTATGAGTAATGGTGGGACTGCTTTGATTGTCACCTTAGCTCAACTTGGTATTGTGCTCAATATTTCACGCTACGCAAAACAGTCAGGAGGTTTGGCGCGAAAACGAATCATACAATAACTCACTATATCTAGAGTGATATGATATACTTGCTCTATGAAAATTGTCTTAACAGGAGGGGGTACGGGTGGCCATTTTTTTCCACTTATTGCTGTTGCTGAGGAGCTCACACGGATTATTGATAGCGAAAATCTTGCTGACACGACCATATATTACCTAGCGGATAAACCATACGATAAAAAAATTCTCTACGAACAAGGAATTGTCTTTAAACGTATCAGTGCAGGTAAACTTCGTTTAGGGTTTTCATTAAAGACGCTACCTGACCTGATAAAGACAGGCATTGGTATTCTTGAGGCAATCGTTACTGTGTTTTCTATTTATCCTGATGTGGTGTTTTCAAAAGGTGGCTATGCAGCATTCCCGACAGTACTCGCAGCACGTATACTCGGTATTCCGGTGATTATTCATGAATCAGATTCTATTCCTGGCCGGGTGAACACGTGGGCAGGGAAGTTTGCCCGATCCATTGCAGTATCTTACAAGCAAGAAATTGACTACTTTGATCCAGATAAGATCATCCACACCGGTCAACCAATTCGACATGATCTTCTTGAACCAACCAAAGAAGGTGCCCATGAATTTTTAAACTTAGAAAAAGAAACGCCAATTATTTTAGTTCTTGGTGGATCGCTTGGTGCACGCGTTATTAACCTTGCTATCGAAGAAGCATTACCGCTCCTTCTTGAAAAGTACCAGGTTGTTCATCAGGTGGGTAAAAATAATTTTGATGAAATGAAAAAGTTAACTGATGCAACACTGGTTGGCAATCAAAATAAATACCGCTATCACATTTTTGATGAACTTAATACCTTAGGACTTAAAATGTTGGCTGGGGTAAGTGATATTGTTATTTCACGTGCTGGTTCAACACTCTTTGAAATTGCGCATTGGGAAATTCCTTCAATTATTATCCCGATTACCAATTCGCACGGCAACCACCAAATTAAAAATGCATACAACTATGCTCGTGAAGGTGGGTGTATTGTTATTGAAGAAAATAATCTTTCAGAAC
>JAGQMO010000079.1 GCA_020428615.1 Patescibacteria group bacterium
TCGCAACGTAAATATCAGGATAAGTGTCGCCGTTCAAGTCGGCGATTTCTGCGTCATGGGCAGTTCCTTGTGCATCAAAATCAGCCGCGGTAAAAGTCCCATCACCATTATTCAACCACAGGTGATTCCGATCGTGACAGTTACCACCGAAATCAAAACAAACAAGAACTGAACCTGAGTATACTCCGTTTACAACATACAAATCAATGTCATCATCACCATCAAGGTCTGCTGCTTCCACATCGATATCGTTCGACTCTCCGGATGTGTAATCCCCAGATATACTGCCATCAAAAAATACACGAATATTCTTGGCAAGACCATCGAGCACAGCCGCACCTGTAGAGGTAGTGTATTCATTGGCAACGTCAAAATCCCATGTATTGCTCGTGTCTGCTAGAACAGACCATGGTGATATGAGAAAAAGGGTTACTAGCACCCATGAAAACAAAATTCGAAACTTCTTCATGCTAATAATATTCTAACATGAAAACAATTGTGAAAAAGAAAAAGCCGGCTTTCGCCGTCTTCTTTTTCGCTTATTGCAATGCGACTTTTCCACCAGCTTCTTCGATCTTTGCCTTCATGTCCTCGGCATCAGCAGCTTTAACTCCCTCTTTCAAGGTTGCAGGTGCTGACTCAACGAGTTCTTTTGCTTCCTTGAGCCCAAGTCCGAGAAGTTCTTTTACCACTTTCATAACAGGGATTTTTGCGCCCCCATCTGATTCGAGGACGACAGTGAATTCTGATTTCTCACCAGCATCTCCTCCCGCAGCGGCAGGTCCCGCAACAGCAACAGCAGATGCAGATACGCCCCACTTTGCCTCAATAACTTTTACGAGTTCATTGAGTTCGAGTACTGACATTTTTTCAACCGCATCAACGATTGCCTTAAATTCTTTTGGAACTTCAACATCGTTGGTCTCAGGTGCAGATGTTTCTTCCGCTTTCGGAGCTTCGTCTTTCACCTCTTTAGTTGGAGTGGTTTCTTCAGTCGTGGTCTCTTCAACGACTTCTTCTGTTTTCTTTTCTTCTGACATAATTAAAATACGTGAATTAAATAAATATAAATAATAAAGAGAAATTTACGCCTTTGTCTCTACTACTTGAGAGAGTACAACTGCAAAACGCTGGAGCGGAGAGTTGATGAGGTTAGCAAACATTCCTCGGAGTGTTTCCATTCCTGGAATCGTTGCGATTTCCATCATTTCGGCTTGTGATTTGAAAGACCCTTCAAAGACTCCTCCAAGAATTGCGATTTTATTTTCGTGTGTTTTTGAAAATTCAAAAACTTCTCGGGCTGGTGCCATTGGGTCCGCTCCGAACGCGAGCGCTACCATTCCTTCTCCAAGATCAGGTTGATCTCCAGAAATTCCAGCAGCATCCATCGCTCGCTTCATGAGCGTTTTTTTAGCAACAAAGTAATCAGATTGATTGTTCTTGAGCGCCTTTCGAAGATCGTTGTTGTCTTCAACACCTAAACCGCTAAACGATACGAATACTGAGGTTGCAGAATCATTCAAAGCAGTCGTGAGTGTGTCGTTAATTTCTTGTTTTTTTGCTTTGGTAATTGCCATAATAATATCATGTCAGTCCTGATAAACAGGAAATCGGCCATTGAGGCCGATCGAGAGTAGCAACACGCAAAACGTGTTGTGCTACCTGCGCAAGATTTATATCGTTATATGAATACTCACGGTCTTCGGCTGACAACAACAACTATAGCTAAAATGAGTGGTTTTGCAAGACTCACGATATGCTGTGCATGAATTATTGACATAGATATAAAAAAATGCTATTATGGCAGTAACCCAAATACCTTGAAAAAATGAAAAAAATAGACAAGTTTATTATCAAATTCATTGACAAATATGAAGGATCAGCGGCAGTTGACTGCCTCGTTGAATTCAGTGAGAACAACGACATGCTGAGCCACATGATCCTAGAACTCGCCACTGAGTTCCTCGAAGGATATAATCTATCAGTTCACCCGAATGGATACCTTACAAAGGAAGAATTGAATGAGCATATTGACACACTCGTATTGGAAGTACGGGAACTCTTCCCATCTGACAATGTTGAGGAAGTCAGTATTGATCGATTTTTATCTTCCGCAAACCTTAACGGTAGTAAAGAAGAACAAAGAAAAAAAGTTTTTGGATTTGCAAAAGTTCAAAAATAAAAAACACCCCTGTTGTATACAACAGGGGGTTTCTTTTAATTCAACAACGTCACCGTTTCAGATCGCCATGCCGTTCCGTCAAATCCATAGTTAATCATTGCTGGATTAACAACGGTCAAGGCATTATCTCGCGTATAAGAAACGCGGGCAAGTTCCGCATAGTAGCTTCCTGCTCCCGGTTGCACGCTGGTACGAAGCGACATCGTATCGCCTGATTCAACCCTGAAATACGATGTGCCGTCAGCGCGCAAAATCTTTTGAGCCGAAGACACAACTGAATCAATGCCATCAACCGACACGCGGTTGCCTGAGGAGTTGATGACATCAATAGCAAACGCTTGGTCTGGGTTTGTTGGAATATACATAATACCGCTATGCTTAAAGGTAATGAAATACGTGAATACAGCGGTATCATCAGGAACTCCTGCAGTAGTGGTGCGCACACCCGCAACAATTTCAGACTTTTGTATGATACCTGTCGCTGTTGTTGATGACGTAGTATCAGGTTCTGTGGTCGATTGAGTTTGGGTCTCCGATGTTTCAAGAGGCGGCAGGGTTGTTGCACCATCGCATGAAACAGAACGGCGCGCCAACTCTGTTCGCACACTGTCCGTAATCACACCATCAGTTACCGATGCGCCAATTGCTGATTGGAATGTTGATACGGCAGACTGGGTGTTCGGACCGAATTTACCGTCAACTTTTTCAATAGCATACCCTTGATTGAGGAGTTCTTGTTGCACTTCGGCAACATCATTCTCTCCTGCGTAGGCAAGCCGACACACACCTGATGAGGTAACAACTGCCGTACTCGATACAGTTACACCAACATCTCCGACACATGCAACTGAATGTTTGGTAAGCAACCTGCGCGTTTCTTCACCAATGAGCCCATCAACCTTTTCTGCACCAGCTGTTGATTGAAATGCTGATACTGCAGCTCGTGTTTCAGGACCGATTGTGCCATCAACTTTGGTAATAACGTACCCTTGATTGAGGAGTTCTTGTTGTACCGATACAATCGATGCATCTCCCGAGTAACGCACACCACATACCTGTTCAGGAGGAAGTGTAAAGGGAGTAGTCGTAGCCACACCCTGAAGCGCGTTGATTTGACTCTGCAACTCTTCAACAATCTGCAACAACAATGCACTGTACTGTGCTTCGAGTTCTTCTTGCGATTGTGCAAATGTCTGTGGTATCAGACTAAACATACATACAACAAGTATAATAATGGTTGTGGTGAGAAACATTTTCATAACACTATTAGTATACCCGCACATCTGCAACAATACAATTTTACCAACTGAAATAGAATATTTTTTTATTGTAGGTGTATGGGTGTACCAAAAAAGTATCCATCAGGATACTTTTTCTGAGACGTATTAGTCT
>JAGQMO010000001.1 GCA_020428615.1 Patescibacteria group bacterium
TTGCAACGAATGCTAAAATGGGTGTTCAATTAATGCCGAAGGAACAGGCGAAGAAGAGCGATGTTGTTGGATCGTTTTGGGAAAAGTATCCCGATACCGTCAAGGTATGGACGATTTCAGATGCCAGAGGAAATATCTACTCCCGCGAGCTCTGTGGTGGTCCGCATGTTTCTGAACTCTCTGAAATTGCACAATTCGGAATGTTCAAAATTACAAAAGAAGAATCAATTTCGGCAGGGGTCAGGCGGATTAAAGCCGTACTTGAATAACAAAACCACGTAGCTACGTGGTTTTGTTGTATTTCTTTGAATCTTTGTGCTCATACCATACCTTTTTATATAACTGACGCATATTATGTGCCAAAATAGGATCATGCATTTGAACCAAATAATGAGATTTTATATTTGTAATTATAGATATCACGTAGTCCCCAAGCACCCAGTAAGTTACTGTCACAGGATTTTCATCATTCCAAATGCGAATTTGTCTTCTTTTTATTTTTTTTAAAGATTTGTTTTTTTCAACGTCCGCATCATTACTAAACATTTTTAGCTCAAATATTTTTGGAGCACGTTTCCAATACCATAAAATCCATTTTTGATATTTTGGAAATTCAACAAGACTTGTATCTTGAAAACCCCACCAGGTTGTTTGCTTAGTATCTTTCATACTTTTTTCCCATATTGCTGTTTGTTTATATAGAAAGTCTTCAATATTTGCTTCAGTTACTATTCTTACCTTAGGAGTTGGAATTGCTTTAGAGCGCGGAATTTCGGAAAGACTTGTAATTGCTTTCTTAATTGCATTTTTCTTTTTCCGGATATCTTCTTCTTTTAATTCTATATATTTTAAAAGGGAGCTGGTGGAATCAACAGTGTAGAATCTTTTATTTTTTCCATGTTCAATAGAAACGATAGCTTTTTTAACTAATTCGTCAGCCGCTGCATATACTGTTGTTCTTTTTATTCCTGTAATCTCACTAATTGCCGTAGGAGTTAGTCTCCTATGTTCATACAGTGTTAGATAAACTTCGGCTTCAGTTGAATTTAGTCCCGCTTGTAGTAATAAATCAATAAGCATACAGTTATTATATTTTTTCTGAAATTTGTTGTCAAATAATAGTCGACAATAAATAACATAACATTATTTACTTATGTCAAGTAACATGTTATAAGATGAATATATGAAAAGAAATATTGGAATTATAGGGGTGATCATTTTAATAATATTATGTATCACTAACATCATTCGAAATACAGAAACAAACAAAGATCAAATTGTATTTGGTAGTATTCTTATACAAACTGGAGAGGGTGCTTCTTGGGGAGAAGCATCTCTTAATGGTGTTGATCTCGCTATTCAAGATATTAATCAACATGGTGGGTTACTTGGAAAACAAGTCAAGGTAATCCATGAAGATGATCAGGGTGATCCAAAGAAAACGGTGAGCGCCTTTAGAAAATTAACTGAAATTAATGGAGTTGATTTTATTATAGGCCCTACGTGGTCAAATGTCGGACTTTCGATTATTGATTTGATTGATAATGAAGTTGTTGTTTCTCCTAGTCTTGGAAAAGCGGAATTTAATGAATCTAGTGATTATGTTTTTAATACATGGATGCACGATTACATTTTATCTGAAAATGTTGCCGAATACGTGTACAATAAAGGTTATAGAAAAATTGTTATTCTTGGAGCTAATGATGTTTGGGTGAATGAGCAAACGAGCGCAGTTGAATCTAAATTTAGAGAACTTGGCGGAGAAATTTCCTATCAATTTGAACCAACCCCTGATCGAATAGACATGAGAACAGAGTTAATTAAAATACGCAATATGAATGCAGACGCTATTGTAATAACATCAGACGGATATGATATTACAAGTCGTTATGGTCGTCAGTTATCTGAACTTGATATTGTATTACCTGTGTTTGGTATTACATTTGATGAAAATGTACTTCAAAATTGTGCTAGTGCATGTGATGGATGGGTATATCTATCTGGGTTAACACCACTAAAAGACTTTGAATTACGTTATAAAGATGTATACAATCGAAGTATTGAGGTTGGTGCAGATAGTGCATATGATGCGGTAATGATGATTGCTGAAGCTATAAATGAAACAGGAAGTACAGAACCTGAAAAAATAAAAGATTATCTTAATGATATTAGGGAATACAATGGAGTATCAGGACGCCTTGTTTCTGACGGCAAGGGGGGCTTCACTAAAGGATATAAAATTTTCAAAGTGGAAAATGGAGTATCTACTGAAATATCTCACTAAATAAAACAAAACCACGTAGCTACGTGGTTTTGTTTTGTGTTATACTTTAACGTATGAAAAAGGTATTTGAATTTATACTTGTTCTCATTATTTTTTACGGAGTGTACTCGGTGTTTCACCAAGTAGCCCCACTTCTTTTTGATGCGCCAAAACTCTGGGCAGTCGTGGTCGTTAGTTTAATCGTTTCAGCACTCCTTCTCTTTTTGTATGGATATGTTGCTACTCTTTCAACAAAGAAAAAATTGAGAAGGAGAATTAGAGATTTGGAGGGGAATCTTGAAGAAAAAGAGAAAGAACTTAAGGAAGCTGTTAAGTTCAAACAGGCGATTGAAACAGAAGCTGAGGAAAGTGTTCTCAAAGAGGATGTGACCGGATAACCATGTCAAAAAAAATTGCAACAATTGAACATGTTATTGTATTTGATATCGACAGCACCAGTGTTGGAGCATCTGTTGTTCGCTGTGGCAAAGATGTTTCGGGTGCACTACTTGAAAGAAATGAGTTGTTTTCTTTGAGAAAATACATTACCAATGGAAACGAATATCCGTTCGAACGTTTTTTTCATCAAACGCTTCAAACACTCAAATCAGTAGCCCAAGAGACTCAACTTCATGCGCTCGTTCCTGTTCAGAAGGTTCTTGTGAATGTTGCAGTGCCTTGGTCAAGTGTACAAAAGCAAATTATTACGTATCAAAAAAAGAAACCGTTTATTGTTACAGAAGTGTTGCTTGACGAATTGCTCGCACAGCGAACGGCGGGTATGTTTGAACACAATCGTGAGTTCATAGAACATGATGTTGAGGTTGTTGACCATCGCGTGCTTGATGTATACGGCAACGGTTACCCGTTGCGAAACGCGATAGGAAAAGAAATGAGCTATTTGGAGCTTCACACACTTGCAAGTGTCATGTCGCGAGAAACAAAACAAACTTTCACGAAAACCGTTGAAGCGGTCTTTCACCAAACTCCAGAATTTGTTTCAAATACATTCGTATGTTATCAAGGAGTACAATCATATTTACCTCATGTAAATAATGCCATTGTTGTTGATATCTCAGGAGAGGTAACGGAGGTGTTGGTGATTCGTGATGACCATTTAGAAAACATGGGCTCAATTCCGGTCGGTCTTCATCATATGATTCGTTCATTAAGGGATCATTTGAATGTTCCTATAGAAAAAGCACATTCCCTCATGCGTTTAGATGGTGATGATTATCTTGATGATCACTATAAGATGTCAATTGAAACAGCATTGCACGATGCTTTCGGTTTTTGGTTTAAGGCATTCTATAATCTCCTTGATCAATATGCACGAAATGGATTATTGCCTCACACGATCGTATTGAAATCACCTCAGGACACATTAGAATGGTGTCGCGTTCGCATTCTCAAGGAAGATCGTTTGAAAGAGCACATGCATGCATCAGGTCGTATTGAACTTATCACATTCAACCAACCAGAAAAAAAATCTGATGATATCGAGCTTGCTCTTGTGAGTTCGGTTTTGGCACATCTCTAGTTTCATGGACGGCATTAAACGAAAAAAACGAACACCTAAAACAACAAGAACGAGCCAACCTCGTTCTCTTTCAGAGGAACAACACGTTGCGGATAATTCTGATGTTGTGGGTGAACAAAAAAAGAAAAAGTGCATCCTGCAGCAGAGTAAACACATAACTCCAGAGCATCACTATGTACGGATACAAAAAATAGTACGTGCTCGTTGGACACATATTCTCTTGCGGTTTGTGGTCGTCATGGGAGCACTCATGTTGATTGCTAACCATAGAGAGAAGACAACTATAGATATACGCCCGCATCTTGAATATGTAGCCCTTGATAGGGTAGTTCGAGCAGAACGAAATCCTCAAGAAGGAGAACTTGGTTTTGAAATTGTTGCGCTTTCTGATGAAGTATCCCTCCCAGTTACTGCCTCTTCAGAACGAGCAGTTGAACGCTATGCGTCAGGGGAGGTAACTGTAGTCAATGATTACAGTTCTGAACCTCAACGTCTCGTAGTGGGAACTCGATTTGAATCCGCCAGTGGTAAAATTTTTATGTTGGATGATGATGTGATTGTTCCCGGTAAAACAGGAGAAGAAAAAGGCACACTCACCGTGAACGTGCATGCGAAAGACTCTGGAGAATCTTATAACATTGATAGTACTGATTTCACCTTACCAGGATTCAAAGAAGCTGGCTTGACTGAAAAGTATAACCGACTCTACGCGTTTTCTCAAAAACCTTTTGATGGAGGGTTTGTCGGGACAGAACCATACATTGGTGATGAAGAGTCTCTTGCCTATGAACATAAAGCACAAAATATGTTGTTAGATCGTCTTTCTCTTCGACTTGAAAAAGAGAAGACCGATAAACTTCTCTTAATACAGAAGAGCATCCAAGTGCAATATCGTGATGCTGAGTTCATCATTGATGAGTCCGGAACGACAGGTATTCTCACCACAAAGGGAACTATTTTTGCGCTTGCTGTTGGTCGCGACAATTTGGAAAATTTTATTAATCAACAGACATTCCCAGAACATGAAGCATATATGATAGCTCCTCGTGATCTTCAAGTTCTATTAAATGGAACTTCAATAGATTTTGAGCATCAACAAGCAATTTCGGTAACCGTTTCTGGTTCGCCAATGTTCTCATGGTATGTTGATGAATCACTCGTCAAAAAAACACTCCGAGGTGTTCACTTCTCTGATTTGCCATATGTATTTGAGTTGATGCCGAGCGTTGATCGCGCACATACAGACGTTCGTCCATTTTGGAAAAACCGCGTATCATCAAACATTAATCGCATCGTTGTACATGTTCAGTAATACCTTGAATATATAGATCTCCTTGATGCTCTTTACTTGTTGACTAAAATATGCTTTCTGCTAATATGGTCGCTATCGCAATGAGCACAGATGAAAAGAATATAAAAGTTGGCGTAGTGGTGGAAAATCTTCCGAATACCATGTTTCGCGTTCAGTTTGAGGATCAAGAAGAGCCAGAGCTCGCGTACCTCGCTGGAAAGATGAAATTATACCGTATTAGAATTCTTGTTGGTGACAAGGTAGAAGTTCTCCTCGACCCCTATGGAGGGAAAGGACGCATTATCAAAAGACTCTAAATTGTACGGTATTTTTCTATGTTACCCGCTCATGAGACATAGGAAACATATTTTACATGATTGTTATACGTATATATGAAAGTTAAATCTTCAATTAAAAAACGAAGCCCAGACGACAAAATCGTACGCCGTAAGGGTCGTTTGTATCTTATTAATAAAAAGAATCCACGAAACAAGGCGCGACAGTAGCATTGATTGTTTTTGTGATATTAGCAACTGATAAACTATAGTTAAAGTATGAGAATTTCCGGTATTACTATTCCAGACAACAAACAAATACGATATGGACTCACCGTTTTGTACGGTATCGGTCTTGCACGCGCAGAAGGTATCTGTGAGCAAGCAGGAGTTACCCCTACAATCAAGACACAAGATATTAGCGAGTCTGATGAAAAGAAACTTCGCGATATTATTGAGAAACTAACGCTTGAAGGAGATCTGAAACGTGAGGTAAGCCAAAACATCAAACGCTTGATTGATATTGATGCATATCGAGGAGGGCGACACACACGAAAGCTGCCGAGTCGAGGGCAACGTACCAAAACCAATAGTCGAACTCGGCGAGGCAACAAACGTGTCACGATGGGTTCTGGAAAGAAATAATTAAACGCATATGGGAAAGAAAAGAATTGTTAAACAAAAAGGGCGGACGATGGATAAGAATCTTAAATCTCGTTCACTCGCTCGTATACCAAAGAAGAAACTCGCTAAAGCGATTCTTCATGTTCAATCAACCTACAATAATACCAAAGCGCTCGTTACTGATCTCGATGGAAATGCAATTATGTTTTCTTCATCTGGAGCTCTCGGTTTTAAGGGAGCTAAGAAGGGAACACCATTTGCTGCTGCAAAAGTAGGAGAAGTTCTTGGTGAGAAAGCAGTGTTAATTGGTATCAAGGAAGTCGATGTTGTTATTAAGGGGGTTGGATCAGGTCGAGAATCTGCAGTTCGAGGTTTCGTGTCTCACGGCATTGATATTGCTCGAATCCAGGACAAAACCCCTGTTCCATTTAATGGACCGCGTGCTCCTAAGCCACGGCGTGTATAAATAGTATTATGGCAAAGATTAAAAAATATAAAATTGCACGGCGACTCGGTTCTGGTGTATACGAAAAAACACAAGGTCAAAAATTTATGCTCTCTGAGCAGAAACGTGCAAAATCTCGAGGATCTCGCCCGAAACGACCAACCGATTATGGGTTATCACTCATCAAAAAACAACGCATTCGTTTTGCATACGGAGTTTCTGAAAAACAATTCCGGAATTATGTAAACAAAGCGATGAATGCTGCCAAAGTAGGTCTCGTTCCTTCTGAGGTGCTCGCGAAAACCATTGAATCTCGGCTCGACAATGTGATCTATCGTTCTGGTATAGCGACAACACGCGCGTTTGCTCGACAGCTCACAACTCATGGACACTTTCTCGTTAACGGGAAACGTCTCGATGTTCCTTCTTATCTCGTTAAGTCAGGCGATGTTATCAGTATTAGAGAAGGAAGCCAATCAAAAACCGTATTTGCTGAATTGTCTGATCGTCTTGCTTCAGCACAGGTTCCGGCTTGGTTGACAGTAGACGTAAAAAAAATGACCGTAACGGTCAGTGGAGAACCAAAAGACCCAGACCCGTTCTTTGATTTTCAATCAGTCATCGAGTTCTACAGTAAATAGTCGCAGTAGAGGTGAAGACGATTCACCGTTCACTCTCTTTATTCAATTACTAACTTTCAGAGTATATTATGTTCCACCAAGACATTGTTCTACCAAAAAAACTTAACGTTGTACAAGAAGACGGGCCACAAGGCATCTATGAAATTGAAGGGTTGTACCCTGGATATGGTCATACCCTTGGAAACTCACTTCGGAGAATTATTCTCTCGTCACTTCCCGGAGTGTCTATTATTTCAGTTAAAATCAAAGGCGCTGATCATGAATTCGCAACACTGAATGGTGTTCGAGAAGATGTACTGACCATTCTTTTGAATCTTAAAAAGGTACGCTTCGCACTTCACACAGAAGGCGAAGCAATCGTTACCCTCTCGGTAAAAGGGCCAGGAGTTGTAACTGCAAAGGATTTTAATACTCCTGGAAATATTGAGGTGATGAATCCCGAACAGTATATTGGTGAAATCACTGCAAAAACAGGAGCTCTTGAAATCGAGCTTACGTTGGCAAAAGGTATTGGTTTTGTTTCAAAAGAAGATTTTCGAGAACAAAAACCAACTGTTGGTACCATTCTCGTTGATGCTATTTTCAGCCCGATTCGAAAGGTAAATTATGAGGTTGAACACATGCGTGTTGGTGATCGTACCGATTACAACCTCTTGCGCATTAATTTGGAGACTGACGGCAGTCTAACAGCAAAGGAAGCGCTTGAAGAAGCTCTCAAGATCATGATTGCGCAGTTTCGTAGCATTCTCGATCTTAAGGCAAATGAAGAAGTTATTTCTGCACCGGTAGTTGATGTTTCCGATGATGGTATCGTGCGCGTTGATGCTTCATCTGAAGACGAAATAGATGAGGAAGAACGTGTAGAACTTCTCAAAACGAGAATTGATACCTTAGATTTCTCAATACGTACTGAGAAAGCACTGAATGATGCGAGCATTCGTACGCTCGGTGGATTAGTCCAAAAAACAGCAGATGATTTGCTTGCTATTGATGGATTTGGACAAAAAAGTTTGGAGGAAGTAGAGGAGACACTCAACACATTCAAACTTAGTTTAAAGAATTAAAGTATTATGAGACACGGAAGAAAAAATCGAAAATTTGGACGGAAAGCAAACGTACGAAGAGGTTTCATTCGGTCTTTGGCAATTGCTCTCTTAACCCATGAGCGTATCAAGACTACTGAAGCTCGCGCAAAGGAATTGCGTCCATATATCGAAAAAATGATCACGAAAGCAAAAGCAGGTGATATTGCAGCGCGGCGATTGCTCTCTGCACGTCTTGGTAATCAAGAAAATTTGGCAAACAAGCTTGTAAATGAAATTGCTCCTCGTTATGTAGATAGAGAGGGGGGGTATACACGTATTACAAAATTACCCCAACGATCTGGTGATGCGAGTCCTATGGCAATTATTGAATTTGTATAAAGAGTATGACAACTACAACAAACACAAAGGAATATGTATTTGATGCCACAGGGGCAAGTCTCGGGCGATTAGCAACAGAAATTGCTATGGTTTTGCGTGGAAAAAACGAACCGACATTTCAACCAAACGTTGCACCAGATGTGCGTGTTGTGGTGAATAATGCTTCTCAAGTTGATTTGAATCAATCACAGCTTGATGCTGAGTACACTCGTTACTCGGGTTATCCGGGTGGTTTGAAACACGAATCGCGTGGGCATGTGATTGAGCGTAAGGGATACCGTGAGGTATTTGAAAAAGCTGTATACGGCATGCTTCCAAATAATAAATTACGAGCAGTAATGATGAAAAATCTCATCATCAATGAATAGGTATGGCAGATAATCAATACATTCCGGCAATTGGTCGGAGAAAAAACGCTACAGCACAGGTTCGTTTGACACCTGGTACTAAAATGACATATGTCATCAACGATCGCAGTCTCGAAGACTATTTTGCTGTTGAAGAATTGCAAAAAGTTGTTCGTGCACCATTCAGTTTGGTTGAAACGAAAGATCAATTCACCGTTTCAGTCATTGTGCGTGGTGGAGGTATCTCAGCGCAAGCTGATGCTATTCGTCATGGTATTGCGCGCGCGCTTGAAAAATATGATACAGGGTTGCGCAGTACTCTGAAATCCGCAGGATATCTTAAACGAGATCCTCGCCGCAAAGAGCGTAAAAAACCAGGATTGCTCAAAGCACGCAAGAAGCCAGCATGGTCAAAGCGTTAAAGAAGTACCGAAAGGTATTTTTTGTTTGCCTCTCTTGGTATACAATATGCGTATATGAATAATCCTCAGACACATCAAAAAGAAAGCTTCATTCAACACGCAAAACACGTTGAACATGATATTGAACAAAAGGTTATTCATGTTCAGCAAAATGCACTCCATCGATTTCCTTTTTTGTTTGTCGGTCTCTCTACATTTGGTGCAGTCGCAGTGTTTTATGGTTTTGAGAAAATTATTGACCGTACACCATTTCTCGCGGATAAACCGCTTGCGATTCTCTTATCTGGGTTTCTTATTCTAGTTCTTACAGGTGCGTTGTATCGAAAATTGAATTAGTATGAAATTAGTATTCACAATACTCGCAATCGTTCCTTATTTTATTGGGTTTTTTCCATATCTAAAGGATATACACACAAGACGTGTTCAACCCCATGTTATGAGTTGGATTGGTTGGGGGTTGACTACACTTTTGGCATTTTTTGCCATGCTCGCAGATGTTTTTAATTGGGCTGCATTTGTTGTGCTCGCCAACGCTATCGCGTGTTTTACAGTCGTTATTTATTCATACGTAAGAGGAGTTGCAATTACTGTATTTTCTCGATACGACACTCTATTTTTTATTTTTGGTTTCATTGGTGTATTACTTTGGCAGTATCTCGATAACCCCGATTTTGCAATTGTGTTTGCGATACTAGCTGACTTGTCTTTTGGTATTCCAACAATTATGAAGACATACAAAAAACCTTCGTCTGAAACATTATTACCTTGGTCTATGGCTACACTTTCAGGTTTCTTTAGTATTTTTGCAATCTCATACGTTTCTTTTACTGAAATAGCTTTTCCTGTTTATTTATTTTTTTATGATTTGATTATATTTATGATTGTTGTTGGTTGGGTTCAACAAAAAAAGAAGGTTTAACCTTCTTTTTTTGTTGCAAATTTATTAATCAATATCTGTTCGGTCATTGGATCGAGCTTGTTGGTGACCATCACCATAATTTCTTCCTCGAGTCCCATGTCTTTTTTCATGTTAATCATAAGGTGTTCAAGAGGGTAGGGTGAAATCCAGAGTGAACTTTTGATTTGTACGAATTGAGCTTTTTTCAAAATGTAACGGATAGCATCTTGATCTTTTTTTCTTGATTCTGGAATATCAACA
>JAGQMO010000015.1 GCA_020428615.1 Patescibacteria group bacterium
TGAATGCACTCTCTACGTATACGCTCGTTGAGGTTCATCGAGATGGCGACAAGTACGCGCAAGAGTATTCAATTGGAAAACCAAAAGCTGCAGTAAAAAAAATAGGCAAAACGAAACACCAAGGAACGGTGACCACCTTTCAGCCCGATTCGAGTATTTTTAGTGAGGTTGAATTTAACTGGGAACGTATTATTAAACACTACCAACAACAGGCGTATTTGGTAAAAAATTTGCGCATTAGCATCTTGGATGCGCGATCCTATACGAAAAAAATTGACCTTGATGAGGTATACCTTGAGGATTTAAACCTCCAGGTTCCTTCAATGAGTTTTTACTTTGAGGGAGGTGTCGTCTCTATGATCCGTTATTTGAATCTTCATCAAAAAGCGGTACACAAAAATATTTTTCATGTTGAGAAAGAAACTGAAGATGGTATCCAAGTAGAGGTAGCATTGCAGTACGTTGACGATATCTCACCGCGTATTATTCCTTTTGCAAATAACATCTCAACTCCGGGAGGAGGAATGCATGTAACAGGATTTAAAACCGCGCTCACGAGATTGCTCAATAATTACAATAAGAAAAATAAAGTCTTATCGGAAAAGGATGGCACGCTGACAGGAGATGATGTCCTTGAAGGTCTATCAGCTGTTATTTCTGTAAAAATGAAGGAGATTCAGTTTGAAGGACAAACAAAGGACAAGCTCGGTTCACCAGAAGCTCGAGGTGCCGTTGAGTCTGTTTTTGGAGATGCTTTTTCAAGTTTTCTTGAAGAAAATCCTGATGATGCAAAATCAATTTTACGAAAAGCAGCCCTCGCATTAAAGGCGCGCAAGGCGGCAAAGGCGGCGAAAGATTCTATTCTCAGAAAAGGAGCACTCGAAGGGTTTACACTTCCTGGAAAACTGACTGATTGTCAAACAAAAAATGCAGATGAATCTGAAATCTTTATTGTTGAGGGAGATTCCGCAGGTGGTACTGCAAAACAGGGGAGAGATCGAAAAACTCAGGCGATTTTACCGCTTCGCGGTAAGCCATTGAATGTTGAGCGCGTGCGTCTTGATAAAATGCTCGGTAATAGCGAAATTAAATCAATGGTGGTTGCTTTTGGAACATCAATTGGAGAAACATTTGATATTGACAAAGTGCGCTACAAAAAAATTGTCATTGCAACCGATGCGGACGTTGACGGTGCGCATATTCGCATTCTCCTCATGACGTTCTTCTTTCGATACTTTAGAGATTTTATTGATGCTGGGTATATCTACGTTGCTCAACCACCCCTCTATAAGATTAAAAAGGGAAAAGAACTCAGGTACGCATTTTCAGATGAAGAGCGAGATGCTGTTTTAAAAGATCTTGGCGCTTCGGTTGAAGAATCTCAAGCTGTAGAAGATGGACTTGAAGATGAGGAGACTGATGAGGTTGAAGTAACAACAAAGAAAGGTGGTAGTCGCGTTCACGTACAACGTTATAAAGGTCTTGGAGAGATGAACGCTGAGGAATTATGGGAGACCACCATGAACCCCGAAACACGGACGCTGAAACAGGTGACCATTGATGATGCTATTGAAGCTGATACAATCTTTGATACACTCATGGGATCAGACGTTGAACCGAGAAAGGCATTTATCCAGAATAATGCAAAACTCGCAACACTTGATATTTAATTTATAAAAACCGCTTGTACAGGCGGTTTTTATAAACACTTTTTTGTCATTTTCGTGAGGATGGCAATTTGTTCAAGCTTGATATCGCGAATCGATTCCCATAATTCTTTTTCTTCGTCATCACGAGCTTCACCAATATAATGGTTTTCGATTCTCCAAAAAGATTTCTCTTCTTGAATCAATTGATTGAGTACATTAAAATCACAGTTCTTCATAGGATAGGTTGAGCATTATCGACTAATACTCATATTATACTGCATTCATAAGGTTATTTTAATCTATTTGTAATTGATTCAATGAATGTTTCCAAAGATACCCCCTTCCGTTGCTCGTCTTTTGATTCAACGGTGATAGTGTACGCGTTCATTTCTTCATCACCAACAACAATCCAGTACGGTAATTTTTCATTTTTTGCTTGGCGAATTTTTTTACCAAATCCATCTCGATCATCGTTCCAGAGTTCAACACGTACACCCGCTTTCTGTAAGTGCTCTGCGACTTCTTCTGCGTACGTGCCGTGCAGGTCATTGTTCACAGGGATAACAGCAATTTGCGTTGGAGCGAGCCAAAGTGGGAAATACCCCTCAAAGTGTTCAATGATAATGGAGAGGAACCGTTCAAGAGATCCGGCAATAGCTCGGTGAATCATAACCGGAGTTTGCTTATTCCCAGTATCATCCGTGTATTCGAGATGAAAACGATTTGGCATATTAAAATCGAGTTGAGCCGTAGCAAGTTGTCGTTCACGCCCCAGTGCATCATGGAACATAAAGTCGAGTTTCGGTCCATAAAATGCTGCTTCGCCTTCAACGCGTTTGTAGGGTAGTTTGAATTTCTTCGCCACTTCTTCGAGTATATTCTCTGCACGATCCCATACAACGCTGTCACCGAGGTATTTTTCGGGTTCATTCTGATCTCGTACCGAGAGTGATACCCAATAGGTATTCTCGTTCCACATGTCGAGCGAAGTGTAGAATTGTTTGATGACTTCAACAATGTTCCCAATTTCTTCTTCAATGTGGTCAACGGTACAGAATACGTGTCCGTCATCTTGGGTGATCGATCGTACACGTCCAAGTCCGAGGAGTTCACCCGCCTGTTCATCGCGGTAAACCATAGTCGATTCAGTATAGCGTACAGGGAGATCACGATAGCTCTTTGGTTCCGCAGCATAAATTTGAGTATGGTGCGGACAGTTCATTGGTTTTATAACGAATTCGGCATCAGATTTTCCTTTAACATGAAAAAGTTCCTCACCGAATTTTTCCCAGTGCCCAGAAGTTTCGTAGAGATCTTTCTTTGTTAGGTGGGGGATGGTTACTCGTTCGTATCCGAAATTTGATTGAATACGATGAATTTTCTCAATAATGAGTTCACGAAGCTTCGTTCCTTTTGGCGTAAAGAGGGGGAGTCCGGGACCAACCAATTCAGAGAAGGTAAACAACCCAAGCTCTTTTCCGATTTTTCGGTGATCGCGTTTTTTAGCATCCTCTTGGAGAGCGAGATATGTATCCAACTCTTCTTTGGTATCAAAAGCAAGTCCGTATACGCGGGTGAGCATAGGGTTGTTCTCATCACCTCGCCAGTACGCGCCGGCAACACGATCAAGTTTAAAAGCATTCATATCAATAGAAGAAAAATCATCCACATGTCCGCCTCGACATAGATCGGTAAAATCACCCGAAGTATAGAGCGTAATGTCTTCACCACGAGCTTCTATTTCATTGATGAGTTCTTGTTTATATTCGTTTCCTTTGAAATATTCACGCGCCTCGTCCGCAGATACTTTTTTTTGTGCAAATGTTGACCACGCATTTGAGAGTCTCTTCATGGTTTTTTCTATCTGTTTAAGATCAGAATCATTGATAGGAGTGCTGAATTCCATATCATAATAAAAACCGTTTTCTATAGCTGGTCCTAAGGTGAGTTTGGTATCAGGATAGAGTGTTAGGGTTGCCGCAGCCAAAAGGTGGGCGAGCGAATGTCGTTTTTTCTCGATATCAGTCATAGTACGTATTGTAGCTTGAAGTCTTATTTGTGCAAATAAGCTGATATTTTTCATCAGATTTACTTATTTTATTATTTATGTATTATTAATTTGAACTAAAAAATAAAATCATGGCAAAATATGTTACTTTAGGTATTCAATATGGATCTACAATCGATTTTGCTCTTGAGATGATCGTTGTTCAAGATACAGATAAATATCTTGGTGTTGGTGGTTGGATTTGCAATGTGATTCTGCCATCAGGCGAATTTAAAGAGCAAGCCAGAATTTCAATTAGTGTCGCAAACAAACGAGAACAATTATTTTTAGATGGTAAAACTATCTCAAATAGTGAACTTTCTAATTATCGTTTTTGTTTTAATAGTAACGATTATTAAAAACCCCAACAAAAAATTTCTTTGGTGGGGTTTTGTGTATTTTTTATCTAAATATGAGGTATGATGATAAGACTATGAAACACTACCAAAGAGGATTCTCGCTCCCAGGCATTATTGCAAGTTTTAGGAACTCGTTCAGGGGGTTCCGGGTGTTGCTGTGGAACGAATACAACCTCTATATTCAAATCGGTTTCGCATGTATTGCTGTTATTTTTGGTTTTCTATTTCACATTTCGCACCTAGAGTGGGCGATACAACTAACGGTCATTGGGTTGGTTGTTTTTTCTGAACTCGTTAATACAGCTATAGAGAAAACTATGGATTTGATACATCCTGAATACAACGAACATGTACGCGATGTCAAAGACCTCGCATCTGCTGCTGTACTGTTCATGGTGTTGGTTTCAGTTGCGGTCGGTTTGTTCATATACATACCAAAAGTATTTTAAAAATAAATAATACCCGATCGTGTATTATTTATTTTGAAAGTGGTTTAACACTTCGAATGATCACTGATTTTTCCCCGTCTCGTTCGGCAACCTGGACTTGTGCGGCGATGACCATATCTGTTGCTAACATTTCTTTGTTTGATTCATACACCTGTGGAAAGATAACTCCTTCAATACTACCGGTAAGATCGGTCAATGTAACGAATCCCATTTTTTGACCGTTTTTTGTATTAATTTCTTTTGATGATTCTATGATTCCGCCAATGACCACTCGCTGATCAACCTTGATTTCATGTGAATGAATCATTCCAATGTTGTATTGTGATTTTTCAAACCGTTCACGATACGGTTCGAGCGGATGTCCTGAAACGTACACCCCGAGAATTTCTTTCTCCATTAACAGACGTTCATCATCAGACATAGGATCACATGTTTTTAATGTAATGTGCGATACTGATTCTCCAAACAGAGAATGTTGGTCAGCATGCATTGTTTTTTGCCCTTTGTTGTAATCAAGTAGCGCCTCGAGGTTGTAGAGCAACTGACCGCGCTCTCCAAAGGAATCAAGGGCTCCCGCCATAATGAGCGCCTCGAGAGATTTTTTATTAAAGTTTTTGTGACGTATTCTATTCAAAAGATCTTCAAGTGATGTGAACTTACCTGCACGTTTTCGTTCTTCAATAATCGCATCAGCAATAGCTTCACCGAAGTTTTTGATGGTATAGAAACCGAAACGAATACCTTCTTTGCCGTGATAATCAACCACTGTAAAACCCCCAAAACATTCATTAATATCCGGAGGAAGTACCTCAATCCCTAATGTTTCGCATTCATGAATAATCGTTGCGATTTTATCCGTGTCTCCGGATTCTGCAGTGAGCATAGCGGTCATGTATTCGACCGGATAATTTGCTTTCATATAAGCGGTTTCATAGGTGATTTGACCATAGCTCGCTGCATGCGCCTTGTTGAATCCGTATGCGGCAAATGTTTCAATCTGTTCCCATAATTCTTGAGCAGTTGATTTTTTCATCCCCCCATTGATACACCCGTTAATCAATTTTTCTTTTTGTTCCGCCATGAGCGCAGGAATCTTTTTACCAATCGCTTTGCGCAATTTGTCGGCATCACCCCATGTATATCCCGCTAAATCCACCGCAATCTGCATCACGTCTTCTTGGTATACCAAAATACCGTATGTTGGTTCGAGAATTTCTTTCATACGTGGATCAAGATATTGCACCAATTGAGGATTTCTTTTCCTTCGGATATATTCTGGAATGAATTCCATTGGTCCAGGTCGATACAATGCGATCATCGCAGAAATTTCATAGATGTTACTTGGCTTCAAATCGGTGATGTACCGTGTCATTCCAGCACTTGACATTTGGAACACTCC
Source organism: Patescibacteria group bacterium (assembly GCA_020428615.1). GTDB lineage: Bacteria > Patescibacteriota > Minisyncoccia > Phycocordibacterales > UBA1006 > UBA1006. The sequence continues at coordinate 5,904 of JAGQMO010000015.1, forward strand.
CATCGTTGATCCTCGCGAAAGGAGCTCGTATGTGTTTGTATCGTCAAGCGGTATTGTGTTGAGATCAATCTCAATATCGTGTATGTTTTTTACCAATTCCACAGCATTTGCAAGAATGGTAAGGTTTCTAATACCGAGGAGGTCAAATTTTGGCATGTTGACAACCCCATCTCGGTCTCCAGTATACATATCGTACTGGGTAATTAATTTTCCACCTTTCGGATCAAGTTGAACGGGACAAAAATCATCCACGCGAGACGGAGAAATAACTACTCCTGCTGCGTGCACAGAGATGTGTCTCGCACACCCTTCAATTTTTTTTGCCATATCGATAATTCTTTTGACATCGCTATCACTCTCGTAGAGTTCTTTTAAATCCTTCTCTTCGTCAAGCGCACGATCAATGGTCATGGCGAATCCTTGTGAACCGAGTGGAATCAGTTTTGATATTTTATCTCCTACTTCGTATGGGTAATCTAATGATCGGGCTACATCTCGCACCGATCCACGTGCCGCCATAGTTCCGAATGTACCGATTTGCGCTACTGATTTTGAACCATATTTTTCACGAGCATAATCAATAAGTCGATCTCTATGAATATCGGAAATATCAAGATCAATATCCGGAATTCCTTTTCGTCCTGGATTCATGAAACGTTCAAAAGGAAGTCCCATTTCGATTGGATTGACTTTTGTAATGAAATTAAGGTACGACACAAGCGATCCGGCAGCCGACCCCCTCGTGTTGGTATAGATACCCATCTCTTTTGCTGCTCGAACAAGGTCTGCCATAATTAGGAAGTAAGAAGAATATCCTTTTGACATGATGATGTCGAGCTCGTATTCAATGCGTTCTTCCATCTCTTTGGTTTTTTCCATTCCTCGTTTTTCTATTCCAGCGTAAGTCGTTTCTCTCAAAACTTCATCGTAGGTTGTTCCTTCAGGAATAGGAAAATTAGGGAAATACCAGCTATCAATATCAATTTCAACATTGCAACGTTCGGCTATGATCGCAGTATTTTCAAGAGCTTCAGGGTAGTCTTTAAAGAGTTCTCTCATTTCTTTGGTACTTGCAAAGTGAAAATTTCCACGCATGAATCCTGGATTCACTCGGTTCCCGCTCGTTGACACGCCAAGGAGCGTATCAAATGCTTCTCGATCTTCAGGATCAAGATAATGATTATTGTTAGTAGCTACCAAAGGAGCTCCTGTTTTTTCAGAGAGCATTTTCAAATCACGGTTGATGGTTTCAAGTCCATCAATGTGATCATTAAACATAATTTCCAAATAGTAATGCTCTTTGCCGAAAATATCTTGGTACTCTTTGATGAGTGTTTCAGCTTGTTCTAGATTTTTGGTGAGCACTGATTGCCCGACTTCTCCAAATACAGGTCCTGACATACAGATGAGACCTTTGGAATATTTGCGCAGTAGCTCTTTATCCATGCGGGGTTTGTAATAGAAACCTTTCACATGTGATTGAGTAACGAGTTTCATGAGGTTTTTGTAACCTTCAAGGTTATACGCGAGGAGTGTAAAGGGGTAGCGTTTGTTGTCGATACCTGAATCTTTTTGTTCCATACCACGAAAGGCCAAGTACGCATCGACCCCGATAATAGGTTTAATGCCTTGTTTGTTGCACTCTTTATAGAATTCAATACATCCGTACATGACCCCGTAATCGGTAATTGCGAGTGCGCTCATACCGTCTTCTTTAGCGCGTGCTACCATATCAGGAATCTTGGTAAGTCCCTGGAGGAGGGAGTAGTGTGAATGGTTATGGAGGTGTACGAATTTCCGCATTGAGCCAGACATACTCAGAGTATAGCAAATCTTTACGAGTACTGATTATTGACGGGTGGTATACTCCTAGGTATGAAATCAGAGAGTTATTCGCACATTATAGGCGTTGACGAAGTCGGGCGGGGCCCAATTGCCGGACCTGTTACCGTGTGCGCTTTTATGGTTCCTAGAAAATACGAACGCAAAGTGCACGAGGCATTGTACGGAATCACTGATTCCAAAAAACTAAGCGAAAAGAAACGTAAAGAGTACTTTGAAAAAGTAGTTGCACTCACACAACAAGGTGTTTGTGATTATGCTGTATCGCACGTTGCCGCAAGCATTATTGACCGCAAAGGAATTACTTACGCAATACAAGCCGCACTTAAGCGGTCGTTGCGCAAAGTATCGCTCTCGTCAGGTTGTTTTGTCTATTTGGACGGCGGACTTCATGCACCAATTGAATATGCCCAAGAAACCGTCATAAAAGGTGATCAAAAAATTTGGCACATTAGCGCGGCTTCGGTAATCGCCAAAGTGCTCAGAGATAAGAAAATGACGCGCTATGCCAACAGGTATCGAGGGTATGGATTTGAGAAACATAAAGGGTATGGAACAAAAAAACATCGCGATAGTATCAAGAAAAAAGGCCTAACACCGATTCATCGAAGCACATGGATTTCTATGGAGTAGGTATTGCAAAAAAGCAAAATATACCTATAGTAGAGGCATTATGGTTATTCGAATGAGACATACCCGAGCGCATACAGGCAACCGCCGTTCACACCATGCGCTCAAGGGAAATACAATCGTTACTGATGCTGACACCAAAACCAAACATATGCGTCATCGCGCAAGTTTGGATACGGGAATGTATCGTGGACGACAAGTGTTTGATATTACAAAGAAAGCAGTGAAGAATGCAAAGAAGGCAAGCTAGAACAGCTTTCCTTTTTACGTTATACTGTACCCATTATGGCAAATAGGCAGTTGTTCAGAACAATTCTTTTACAAACACTCTATGAGTGGGACATGCGCGGATATCGAAATGACATGATCCCGTCTTATTTGGAATATGTGCTTCAATCTTTTAATGATGGAGCACAAGATGCAATGTCCGAACTATCAGGAATCCTTGAGGAGGTGGCAAAAAAACGAAATGTGATTGATGAAATTATTGAGAAAGCCGCACCTGATTGGCCTCTTGATAAGATTGCACTCACTGACCGTAATGTACTTCGTCTTGGATTGTACGAACTTCTTTTTGGAGATCACGATTCAGTACCTCCAAAGGTTGCTATCAATGAAGCAGTTGAGTTGGCGAAACGTTTTGGTGGACCCAAGAGTAATAAATTTGTGAACGGTATTTTGGGTGCAGTGTATCGGGAAATTGGAGAACCTGGAAAAGACCAAATCACAAAACCAAAAATCCCAGAGGTTGATTACGAAGATATGCCAGTTGATCAAAAAGGATCAGCTGTTATTTACAGTGTTGATGAACAGGGAATCGTACGTATTGGTATGGTACACGATGTATTTGGTTACTGGACGTTGTCGAAAGGAACTATTGAAGAAGGTGAAGATGTTAGACAAGGTACGGTGCGTGTGATTAAAGAAAAAACCAACTGGTTCATTACCCTTAAGGAAGAACTTGGCAACAATGAGTACATTGCGTATCATCCTGAGCGAGGTCCTGTACGTAAAAACGTTGTGTACTTTTTGGCAGAATCGGCATACACGCAACCACAGCTTGAAGAAGACCCGGGAGGTATTGATGACATTCGTTGGTTTGAACTTGATGAAATTACTGATTTGAATATGTACGAGGACGTGTCACAAATGCTCATTAAATCAATCGGACTCATTGCCACATTAACTGGTACGTCAATTGGAACTGAAATTCCTAGTGATGCGCGTGACTCCCAACCTGATCTCTCGTCAATGAAAGTTTCTGAATTAAAGGAACTCGCAAAAGAGCGTGGGATAACAGGTTACACTACGCTGAAAAAAGCCGAACTCGTAGAACTCCTCTCTGTATAAATTGATATGGAAAAATACCTCACATTTGAAAATAATATTGGACTGAGTTTCAACAACAAACAACTGTTGCAACAAGCGTTCATTCATCGTTCCTATATTAACGAACACAAGGGAACAGAGTTAGAGCATAACGAACGGTTGGAATTTTTAGGAGATGCGGTGTTGGAACTTGTCGTAACTGATTTTCTCTTTAATGAATATTCGGCTGCTGAAGGACGATTAACTGCCTATCGTTCAGCATTGGTCAGAACCGAAAGTATTTCTGCTGCTGCACGTAGTATGGGGATGAATGATCTCCTTATGCTCTCAAAAGGTGAATCTCGAGACGAAGGCAAAGCTCGTGATTACATTCTTGCAAATACTTTTGAAGCGTTTGTGGGTGCAGTGTACCTTGATCAAGGATACGAAGCTGCTCGCAAGGTTATTACAGAAACATTGCTTCCAAACATTCAACAAATCATTGATGAAGGGACATGGCGGGATGCAAAGTCGTTTGTACAAGAGAAAGCACAAGAAGTCTATGCGCAAACCCCTGATTATCGTTTGGTTTCTTCAGATGGCCCTGATCATGACAAAGAATTTGTAATGGCGATTTACTTTGGCAACAAGAAAATTGCAGAGGGAACAGGAAATAGTAAACAAAAAGCACAGCAAGACGCTGCACAACATGCTATTACACAAGAAGGGTGGGATGATGAATAACAGTTTGATGTGTTATAATTATCCCATACGCGTATGCATCTCAAGAGCCTCGAACTCAATGGATTTAAATCATTCGCCAACAAGAGCGAATTTGTTTTTGACGTTCCTATTATTGCTATTGTGGGACCAAACGGATCTGGGAAATCGAATGTAGTTGAAGCTATTCGCTTTGTTCTTGGTGAGCAGTCAGTAAAATCGATGCGTGGAAAGACGGGTTCAGATTTGATTTTCAAGGGATCAAAAGAAGTCCCTAAAATGTCTCGCGCTTCTGTAACGATTACCTTTGATAATACAGATCGCGTTTTTCACATTCACCAAGACAACAACCAACGCATCAATGTTGATTTCGATGAGGTATCCATTAGTCGTGAGGTGTATAGTGACGGTTCAAATACCTATCTGATTAACGGAGCTGAAGTGCGTATGAGAGATGTGCACGAACTTATTGCTTCGGTCAACATTGGTTCTTCTGGTCACCATATTATCTCGCAAGGTGAAGCTGATCGTTATTTAAATGCAAATGTCAAAGATCGCCGTGAGCTGATTGAAGAAGCACTTGGACTCAAGGTCTACCAGTACCGCATAAAGGAATCAGAACGAAAGCTTAAACGTGCTGAAGATAATGTTCGCGAAACAGAATTATTACGGCGTGAACTCGCTCCTCATTTACGCTTTCTTAAAAAACAAGTTGAAAAAATAGAAAAGGCGAAAGAATTACGAACAGAATTAGAAGAACGTTACCAATTATATTTTGCTCAAGAAGATTATTTAATAAAGAAACTTGGGAGCGAACTTGATGAAGAACGTGCGCAAGTTCAAACTGAATATGATACGGTGCAAGGGTTTCTCAATACGCATCAACCCCATACACAGGATACAAAAACGTACCAAGAGGAAACTGATATTACCACTAAACAAAAAGAGCTTGAAACGAATAACCAAGAGGTGCTCACATTACGACAAGAACTCGGAAGTATCGAAGGAATGATAACTCTTCTAAATAAACAAAAGAAGGGGGTACCTGATACTGAACAACATGCTGGTTTTTCTTTCAAAAAAGTTAGAGCTTTTTTGATGGATCTTGTCGGACGAATTGATAAACTCGATACACGCAATGTGTCCGATGTCGTTTCGGTTCTTGCTGATATGAAACGAGAAATGGAATCATTTGTTCACACTGAACACGATGATACATCCTTCAAAGATGATGTTGAAATGAATAACCTTGAGCGTAAACGAGAAGAAGTAACTGCGCACATTGATCGGCTTGGTTCAGAACAGCGCACACTTCAAGACGAGATACGAGAACTTGAACGGATACTAGAAGAAAAACGTACGAGCGAACGTGAATCGGAACGCCAGTACTATGAGTATCTTGCAAACAAGAAAGAACTTGATGGTCGGCGCACGCTGATTGCCAGTCGAGATGAATCACTCGGCGTTCGCATGCAAGCATATCAAGAAGAACAAGAAGAAGCAAAAGTGCTCATTGGTGACTTGGTTGATTACCAGACGATGAAGGTAGCAAACAAGGAATCCATCACTTCTCAACAACAAGAACACATGCGCCGTGAGATTGAACGTATGAAAATTCGTTTAGAAGATATGGGTGGTGGTTCAGGAGTTGAAGTAACCAAAGAGTATGAAGAAACGCTTGAACGAGATCAATTTCTCGAGAAAGAAATCACCGATATTACTACCTCTATTGAATCACTCAATGCTATTATTGCAGAATTGAAATCCTCGCTTGATACTCGCTTTCAAACAGGGGTAAAGAAAATCAATCAACAATTTGATCATTTCTTTAAACTCATGTTTGGAGGAGGGAAGGCAGAACTCGATCACGTACTCGTACAAAAACGAAAGAAGAGAACAGAAGATGAAGACCTTGAATTGCCTGATGAGGACGATAACGAAGAAAAAGAATACGGAATTGATATAAAGGTACAGCTACCCCGAAAGAAAGTATCTGACCTTGATATGCTCTCAGGAGGAGAACGATCTCTCACATCAATTGCGCTCCTCTTTGCCCTGTCACAGGTGAATCCACCACCGTTCCTTGTGCTCGATGAAACGGACGCTGCACTTGATGAGGCAAACAGTCAAAAGTATGGTGATATGATTGAATCGCTCTCGAAATATTCGCAACTCGTTTTAGTAACCCATAATCGCGAAACGATGAGTCGAGCGCAGACGTTGTTTGGAGTAACGCTCGGAAGGGGAGATGCTTCAACGATGCTTTCGTTGCGTCTCGAAGATGCAACAAAATATGCAAAATAAAAAATCAATCGTTGAACGATTGATTTTTTATAAATACGCCACGTATCGTTTCAAATATTCGAGAATGTTTCGCGTATCCTGTTCTCTCGTATCAGACTGCAGTATGACCACCGCGATGTTTTTGATCTGGTCATTAGCTAATTTGATTTGATAGTATCCAATACTCGTTTGTCGTGCTGCGTTGGTGTATCCTGTTTTTCCACCTCTGAACTCTTCGAAACTGGACGCTTTGTTGATATTGGTCCACACGTAATTTCCGTTTTCTTTGAATGAGAGTCGTGAAATATCAATAATTTGAGGATAGTCATCTCTGACTGCTCGCATCATCGTAAAAAGGTCTCGAGCCGTTGATGTATTTCCTTTTGAAAGCCCGGTCGGATCTTCAAAATGAGTGTCATGCATCCCGATCCGTTCGACCTCTATTTTCATGCTTCTGATAAAACTATCTCGATCTCGTTGTTGTGCGATAATTTCAGCTGCATCGTTTGAAGATACCAAAAGAAGTGGATAGAGGAGTTCGCGAATGGTGAAACTGTCGCCAACCTTAAAACCCGCCCGATTTCCTTCAACCGCCAATTTTGAAGTGGTAATTTCGGCAACCTCATTCGGATCAAAACTTTCCGCTGCTGTATATGCTGTCATGTATTTGGTAACTGAAGCGATGGGGTATTCGGTATACGGTTTCCGCTCAAAAATAACTTCACCAGTGTCGAGATCTCCCACCAGAAAACTGTCTGCTCGGATGTTCCCAAGTTTCTCAAGTTTTTGCAAAATGTAACGTGCGGGAACCGTATTTTCAGGTTCTGCATTAAACGAGAAGAGTTCTCCGAGACTCGAGAGCGTACCACTCTCTGATTGTTTCGCGTCATTGTATACGAGTTTGTCTTGATTGGTTGTATAGAAAAGACGGTTATTGAGTTGTAGACCAAAGGTAATCGAAAACAAAGAAAAAGACCCGATGAGAAGCGCGAGTGCAAGTGCGATATGAGCTATGCGATTTTCTCGAATTGATTGTTTTTTCATGATATTATTATAGATATAATAATTTATACTGTCAAATTATTGTTTGCGAACCCTGCGCTCTGACTGGTGACGCCTTCGTTCTTTTCGAGGAGAGCGAGGCGATGGTGCCGCTTGCGATATGCCGTCAATGACGAGTACATAATCAATGAGTCGTTTCTCAAGGTCAACTTGCTTGATTTTAATGTGAACAGGATCCCCAATTTTAAAGGTTTTTTTAGTCTTCTTTCCGATAATAATGCCGGTTTTTTCGTGATACTCCCACATATCGTTCCCAAGATCAAAGAGACGAATCATCCCCTCAGACAGCGATTCTGCCTCCGCAACAAACACGCCAAATCTACCCGCACCAGTCACAATGCCTTCAAACACAGTATCATGCTGTTGCTTGTTCATGTACTCTACTTGCTTCAATTTGATTGAATTTCGCTCTGCAGTAACAGCTTTTTGTTCTTGCTCGGAGCTGTGCCCGCACAGTTGTTCGTACCATTCCTGCCCTTGGTCGAATGGCAACCCTTCGAGTGTGGCATGAAGGAGTCGGTGTGCCAACACATCAGGATATCGGCGAATAGGCGAGGTGAAATGGGTATAGTGTTCAAAGGCAAGACCAAAGTGCCCGATGTTGTTTGTTGTGTATACGGCTTTTTGCATTGAACGAACAATCACCGTTTGGAGAGTGTCGTACACTGGTTTCCCTTCGGCTTCTCTGATAATACGTTGCAATTCTTTCACCGGTATGATGCCGTCAACTAACTGTGTGTTGTAATCGAGCAGTTTTAAGAACGCTTGGAGTTTTTCCATACGATCGAGTTCAGGTCGTGCATGCACACGGTACACAAAGAATGGTGCTTTTTTCATGAAGGTTGCCACTCGATTGTTGGCGAGGAGCATGAATTCTTCAATGAGCTTGTTGGTATCAATACGTTCTTTGACCCTAACACTCACCGGAGCGCCATCGGTGTCGAGAATAAATTGTACCTCTCGTGTTTCAAAATTGAGCGCACCTTTTTTGTAACGCTCTTCTTCGTATATTTTTGCTAACCTGTTGAGTTCAGTGAGTTCGCGAACATATAGACCGTTTCCATTATCAATAATGTCTTGTGCTTCTTCGTAGGTATACCGTTTATCAGAGTGGATGATAGTACGCCCGAACCATTCGTTCATCACCTTGCCGTTCTGTGGGTCTATTTCAAACAGTGCAGAAAATGCCAATTTATCTTCGTTTGGTCTGATCGAACACAATCCATTTGAGAGAGCTTCTGGCAACATAGGAATTGTGCGATCAACGAGATATACAGATGTTGTTCGTTTCTGAGCTTCTTGATCGAGAGCACTTCCCGGTGTTACGTAATGTGATACATCAGCAATGTGAATACCGATTTCGTAGTGTCCATTATCAAGCACCTTGAAAGATAACGCATCATCAAAATCTTTTGCATCAGCAGGGTCAATGGTAAACGTCAATGTTCCTCTCATATCTTTCCGTGTTGTTATTTCGTGTTCGTTGATTCCGCTTGACTCCAATGCTTCAGCTTCGTGTTCGACTGCGGGAGGGAACGCATAATCAAACCCTTGTTCTAACGCAATACTCTTCATGTGGGCATCGTTTGAATCAGGTTTTCCGAGATTTTTGATTACTTTCCCGATGAGTTGTGGTGCATACTCAACAATCTCTACAAAGACCTGCTCGCCGACCTGTCCACCATTAACGTACTGTGTCGGTACAGTGATTTCAGGGATTTTAAAATTATCAGGATGAACGACAAAATGTGCTCCTTGTTGTTTGAGAATTCCGGCAAACCCAGCTTGAGCACGTTGGATGATATCTGTGATTTCACCTTCTTTTTTATCTTTGTTTGTAATACGTACCCGAACAATATCTTTATGGAGCGCTGAACGGTGCAGATGAGGCGGAATTTCTATCACATCGCCTGTATCTTGATTGGTGATGTATGCAATACCGTTCTTTCCAAGAGAGTAAACACCCTCAAATGTGGTTGTTGTGTTCATAGTAATGATACTGCGAGTATATCACGGATTTTCTTTTACAGTGGCTGAATATTCTTGCCTAAAAATAATATTTTGATAGTATCAAGCCCATATGTTAATGATGAGATTACAACGAATCGGACGGCGAAATGAGGCACACTTCAAAATTGTCGTTATTGAAAAAACCAAAGGTCCAAAATCCCAAAAGTATGTGGATATTATCGGGTCATACAATCCAAAAGCAGGTACTGTTCTCGTAGATGAATCTGCTGTAAAAGATTGGCTTGCAAAAGGAGTTCAACCTTCAGATACGGTATTAAACATGCTCGTAGAAAAAGGTTTGGTAGAAGGACAAAAGAAAAACGTTCTCCCAAAGAAATCTCCTACAAAAAAGCGTAAAGCCCCTCTAGAAGAACCAAAGAAAGAAGAAGCTCCAACAGCAGAGCAAGAAGTTCAAGCAGAGACTACTCATTCTGATGATGCTGAATCAGCAGCTGTCGCTGAAGAAGAAGTTTCACCAGAAGCATCATCTGCAAGCGAAGAAGTTACCGAAACAGCTCCTGAACCAGCACAGGAAGAAACATCAGAACCTGCTCCAGAGCCGACAGAGCAAGCAGAAGAATCATCTGATACTGAAGAAAAAACCGAAGCATAAACGTTGGTTTTTCTTTTTGAACCCTGTATGAATTCTGCTATAATTGGCAGTGCACCTCTAGGCAGCCATCGTCTCCAGTGAGAGCCGGTGGCGGCACTCACATAGGATGATTCTTGGAGCTCGCACCCGCCGGCTCTCACTGGAGGTGAACAGCCCGCCTTTTTGGCGGACTGTTTTTTTCATGTGTCTGTGGTACACTCGACCTTATGAAATTATTACAAAACGTATTTGGTGACGAAAGTCAAAAAAAGCTCAAAAAAGCTCAAAAAATAGTCGAACAAATCAATGCGCTTGAACCTCTCATGCAACAACTCTCTGATGATGAGCTCAAGGCAAAAACGGCTGATTTTAAATCACTGTTGGCTGATGGAAAAACACTCGATGATATTTTGATTGAAGCGTTCGCAGTTGTTCGTGAAACAGCAGTGCGAACTCTCGGACAACGCCATTATGATGTTCAATTGGTTGGAGGAATGATGCTTCACCAGGGGCAGATTGCAGAAATGAGAACAGGAGAAGGAAAAACATTGGTATCAACATTGCCGATTTATTTGAACGCGCTTGAAGGGAAGGGAGTTCATGTCGTAACGGTAAACGATTACCTTGCACGCCGCGATGCTCAATGGATGGGTCAAATTTTTGCATTTCATGGATTGTCGGTCGGTGTGATTAACGATCAAAACCAATCGTTTCTGTATGATCCAGGACACAAAGACGTTGATGAAGAGCGCGATGAACTTGGATCGTTTCGCGTCTTTTATGAATTTTTAAAACCAACGAGTAGAACCAATGCTTACCAGTGCGACATTACCTATGGAACGAACAACCAATTTGGTTTTGATTATTTGAGAGATAACACTGCGCAAACGAAAGCACAGGTTGTTCAGCGAGGACACCGATATGTGGTTATTGATGAGGTTGATTCAATTCTCATTGACGAAGCGCGTGTACCGCTCATTCTCTCGACCGCTGCCGAAAATGCCGAAGGTATTTATGAGGCAATGAATACCGTTGCCAAAGCATTCACCAAAGATCAAGATTACACCGTTGATGAAAAACTCCGAGCCGTTTCGATTACAGACGAAGGTATCACCAAAGCTGAAAAGATGCTCAAAATTCAAAATATCTACACCCAAGAGAATATTAAATTGGTGCATCACCTTGAAACGTCTCTTCGTGCACATGCTATTTTTCAACGTGACCGAGATTATGTTGTACAAAACAATGAGGTTATTATTGTCGATCAATTTACAGGACGACTTCAGGAAGGTCGCCGTTACTCAGACGGTCTCCACCAAGCGCTTGAGGCAAAGGAACGAGTGCCGATTCAACAGGAATCAAAAACAATGGCATCTATTACGTATCAAAATTACTTTAAGTTTTATGAAAAAGTTTCAGGAATGACCGGTACTGCGAAATCCTCGGAAGAAGAGTTTCAAAAGGTATACGGACTTGATGTTGTAGTGATTCCAACCCATCGTCCGATTCAGCGTATCGATCACGTTGATCTCATTTATAAAACAGAAGAAGCAAAGTTCAAAGCAATTGCCGAAAAGGTTAAGGAAAAACAAAAAAAACAACAACCTGTATTGATCGGTACAGTGTCTGTTGAAAAAAATGAACTCCTCTCAGCGTACCTCAAACAAATGGGTGTACCTCACCAGATATTGAATGCAAAGAATCACGAAAAGGAAGGAGAGATCATCGCTCAGGCAGGGAAGCCAGGTTCTGTCGTCATTGCGACCAATATGGCAGGTCGTGGAGTCGATATTAAGCTCGGTGGAAATCCGGTAACTCCCGAAACAGAACAAGAAGTCAAAGATCTCGGTGGACTCTTTGTGCTCGGCACAGAGCGACACGATGCTCGGCGTATTGATGACCAGTTGCGTGGTCGCTCGGGTCGTCAGGGGGATGTTGGAGAAACACAATTTTATGTTTCCCTTGAAGATCCAATCATGAAGATTTTCGGAGGTGATCGCTTGAAGTCAATTGTTGGTAGATTGGGATTGAAAGATGATGAAGCTATTCAAAATCGCATGATTTCAAAACAACTCGAAGGTGCGCAAAAGAAAGTTGAAGGATTTCACTTTGATGGACGAAAATCAATTCTCGATTATGACAATGTCTTGTCGTATCAGCGCGATACGGTGTACGCACGGCGACAAAAAATTCTCTTTGGCGATCCTGAAACATTGAAGGAAATAGAAGACAACATTTTGTCGGTTAGTGATGAGTTTGCAGAAAAAATCAAAGAGAAGAAACAAGAGCTCGCACCAGAACAATTCACGGATATGTTCATTCGCATTGCGCTCTATGTGACTGATATGCTGTGGATGCAACACCTTCAGGTTATGGATTATACTCGCCAATCGGTGAACTTGCGTGCATATGGACAACGTGATCCTCTCGTTGAGTACAAAAAAGAGGGCTTGCGACTCTACCAAGAAATGGGTGAGACGTTTACGCATAAACTTGCAGAGTTCTTAGCAAACGTTGAGGTCAAGAAAACTTCAGACGAAGGAGGAAAACAGGAAGAAGATACACCAATTTTTGAAAAGAATGACGATAGTATTGAAATTATCAAAGGTGGCGAAGTGCGCCGTGTAAAGGAGAAGAAGTTGCAGACTTACCTCGATGCTGGTTGGGAAGTACGAAAATAAAAACCCTTTCGGGTTTTTATTTTCGAATGAACATGCTATTTACACGTTCCATCTTCACAACATTTTCCGCCTTCACACTTACCACCCTTACACCCTTTGCATGATCCGTCAGTACAGTATTTTTTCTTGCAGCAACCTTTTACTGCTGATACCAATACTGATGCGATAATGAGGTCTTTCAAGAGGTTCAAGAAGTCTTTGTTTGGTGCATGCACGAAGAGTACCGCTACCAACATGATAACCACGAGTCCCCATACGAGCCATGTGTAGAATTTCTTTGGGAACTTGCATCCTGAAACGAGCGCAACTCCTCCGAGAACTTCAAATACGATAACCACCCACGCGAGGAAGAGTGCAAACCCCATTCCAATACCAAAGACCGGTACGAGCATATTCTCGGCAAATCCCGATGGTGTCATGGTGAATAACTTTGAAAGTCCAGTGAACAAGAAGAGAATTCCTGTTAGCATTTTTGTAAGTTTGTAATGTTTGTATTTTTTCGTCATATCTTAATAATTAATTACTAATACAAGGGGAATTATATCATTGTGCGTGGGGGAGTGTAAATAAAAAACAGAGTGTTATGATATATTCTGAAAATTTAAAGCGTTTTAGAAATTTGACTTTAAAACAAAAAATTCTATAGTGTGACTAGAAACTAAAAAGCGAAATAAGATGAAAATTAGAATTGTTGAAACTCCTCCAGGTCCAGCACCAGAAGAGATTCGTAAAGAATGGAAAGATATTGAGATGGTTGCCGAAATTGATACTGGTGGAGGAATACGAACCAGTAATGCCAGTGATGGTGGGTACAAGGTGACTACTCAAGAGGCCATCCAAGCTCTTAAAAATGCTGGCAAAAACGAAGCAGCAAACTTCTGGGCAAGTATTCCTTTAGCGGAATCGTTGATCTTTCACAAAGATGTTTGCATAGTCATAGAAGATTGAGTACTTCCTAATTGGAAAGCCCCCGAGCAAATCGGAGGGTTTTTTCTTACCATGTGGACACAACCCAAATTTCATGGAAACAGTTTGAAACCAAGCTGTTTGAAGGGTATGAGATGTTGCGACACCGTGAATTAGCTTAATTTGTAAAGATATTAGTCTTATTTAGGTACAGAGGGTGGTAATAGAACAACAGGGAAGAGAGAAATTTAAAAACAAATAAAAAACTGCTCTTACTAAATTAGCAAGAGCAATCTATAACTTTTTTACATACTTAATCTGAGAACGGCCATGGGCCAGCTTCGATTTTAGGTACATCAGGTTCTTCCCCTTCAAGTAGGAAATCCCTATCCAACTCTTTATCTTTGCTGTTTTCCCAGGCTTCTTTAGCCATGGCAATCATTGTAGAGGCCGCTATTCGCGAGATTAGCTTGTCGAAGTGTGGTTGAACACCTGAACAGGTGACTACTATGTCTTCAATTACATCTCCTCCCCAAAATGGCGTATCTCCTGGGTAAAGCAAATGAACAGGAGTTGCAAGTTGGCTTCCTCCGAGGTTTCGAGCGTGAATCAGCTGAATTGCTTTGCATTGGGCAATTTCTTCGTAGTCGTGAGCCCAGTCTGTGCCATCTTTAAAACTCTCCTCATGCAGTAATTCGTACTCTAGCCCATAATTTTTGGGGTATGGCATTACTTTGGAAACGGTTAGTGCTGGAACCAATACTACTACGTGACAGTGTTGTCTTTTCACAGGTAGTGTTCCTAAAACGGTGTTAACTGCAAGTTTTACAGCTTCTTGAGCCATTTTTTTTGTTAAGTACTTTGGTGTAAGTAGATCCATTTGTTTTGTTTTTTGTGTTAATTCAAATTTAAAAATACCTTTTATAAAAGGTATTGTCAATACTGTGGACACAACCCAAATTTCATGGAAACGTTTTGAAACAAAGTTATTTGAAGGGTATGAGATGTTGCGACACCGTGAATTAGCTTAATTTGTAAGCATACTAGTATCGTTTGAATACAGAAGGTAGTAATAGAACATAGGGTCTGGGGGAATAAAAAATGCCAGACAATTAAAAATCGTCTGGACTTACATATGTTTTTACTTTTTAAGGATATACCTTCTTTAGAACATTTGGGGCATCTGTTGCAGAAAACATTTCAGTCTCGGTATCTGGATGTTTCCAGAATAGTTTAAACTCGTACACATTCCAACCGCTACCATCAACAGTCCCAAGTACTCGATATCCAACCCATTCTATTTTTCTATCAGCATCACAAATTTCAATTAATGCTTTTAGATTTTTTTCATCAGAATTTTGTTCAATGTATGGGTGAAGATTGTTAGGATGAGCATTTTTACCAAAGTGTTTTTCTACTAAGGTTCGATATTTATTATAATCTCGTCTTTCTATATGATCACTCCAATCTGTTTCAATTTCGTCTTTCTCATTATCGTAGATATGTGGAAAGTTAAACTGCTTAATTAACATATTTGAAGCTGTACCAATAGACATAAGTTTACCCGAACCTGGCGGGTTTGCTGGATCAACATAATATAATGCCATAGTTTTTATTTTTAAGTTGTATATTAAAAATACACTATAAAAAGTGTATTGTCAAACAGTGGAGATGGGCGGACTCGAACCGCCGTGTAAAGAGTGTATTTGCAAACGTCTACATATATAGTCTACCTTGCGTTGTTTAGAGAGGTGACCTAAAAGGCGGACAAAAGCGATCACTCCTCGATTCTTCTGTTGGTTCGGAACACACGTGAGAAAGCCGCGAGTTCCTAGTTCAAAGGTTTATGATACGCTACTCTCCGTATTGAACGTCAGGAGAAAGCGCACTAGCCGCGAAGTATGTTACGCGAATGCCAGAGATGCTCCGTAAGGAGACTTAACTGATTTTCCAGTTAGAGAAGCAACGTTTTACAGGTTCATTGCCAACCCGATATGCAATTTGGAAACACAGAACCCCCTATCGAAGCCTGTCATCCCCGTTTTTCTCCCCTGCGGGAGAAAAACGCCCGCTGCGTAGCACGACCTATCCGAGCGTATGCGAGGCAGGTCGAGGGGAATATATCACAATGTGATAACACATTGTTTATACTTGAAGCCCACTTGCTTACAATTGCCGATCCGAGGAGGTACGACAAGGCAGGCGAAGGGGACTATGTCACTTATGATACCTAAAATACAATACCGTACAACAGAGAATTTTGACTTATACACAGTAAGTTGTAGTATAAAGATGAATATTAAATTTTGAATACGTTATGAACAATACACTTATTAAAACCCTTGATTGGGAACTTGTCATTACAGGGCGTATTGATGAGTTTATTCAAGAAGTGCGAGAAGCTCTGAGTACTACTGGTTTTTTTCTTTTAAAAAATCACGGTATTCCAGCGGATTTATTACAAGAAAATCGTGAACAAAGTTTGGATTTTTTTAAACTTCCATTGGAAGAACGAATGAAATATGCATTCCCAGAACTACACGGACAGGTTGGTTATACACCAATGAACGTTGAAGTTGGTGAATTCGCTACAATCGCCGACAACAAACATTTCTATCACTTTAGTGATCTTCATGAAAATCCCGTAGTCACAGAGGTATTAGGTTATACGTGGACTATGGAGACTTTGTTTGATTTTTATAACCAACTTTATCGCCGGCTCATGCAAATCGTTGCACTATCGTTAGATTTGTCTGAACACCATTTTGATAATGAGTTAGGTAATTCGCTGTTGCGGAATATTCACTATCCAGCAAATCCAACCCCCGTGGATGATGACGAAGCAGTGACGTTTGGTGGTAATGCTCTTGGCATGTGCGCTTCAAAACACACTGACATTAACCATTTAACACTGCTTCATGCTACAGAACCCGGTCTTGAACTGTGGTTTCAAAATCAATGGCAACCCGTACAATGCGATCCTGATACGCTTGTAGTGAATACGGGTGATATGCTTTGGCATCTTACTGCGGGGTTGTATAAATCTGGTGTTCACCGAGTTGTTTGTCAGCCTAATGTTGAACGGTTCTCATGCCCGTTTTTTGGGCACAGAAAACCTGAGACCTCAGTTGTTCCGTTAGCGCACTTAGGATTCTACGACAAATCGGTATTTCGATTCAAAACTGTTGGTGAGTATTTAGACCACCGACTGGAAAAAATTAATCTAAAAACTTAAAGAAGGAGCTACATTACGTAGCTCCTTTGTCTTACACAATTGTTGTATTGATATTATCTGTCTCTTCGGCTACTATCATTCTTGGGAAATTTGTCATCCCATCACAGCAAGTGTGAGGGATTGACCTACACGCCACCTTAGCTCAGTCGGTAGAGCAATGCCTTCGTAAGGCAGAGGTCCCGAGTTCGAATCTCGGAGGTGGCTCACTTAGTATTGATTTTTCATTGCCCGCTGTGCTTCACGTTTTGCAGTCCGATCTTTTAATGCTTTTCGCTTATCGTGCAATTTCTTTCCGCGTGCAATGGCAATTTCAATCTTGATGAGGTTTCCTTTCTCGTAAATGCGAAGGGGAACAACCGTTAATCCTTGTTCTTTTTGAGCTGAACGGAGTTTTTCAATTTCTTTCTTGGCGAGGAGGAGTTTTCGCGGTTGGTAGGGATCGATACCTTCTTGTTCCTTGTGTCCTGGTTGATAGAGAGGGAAGTGCGCACCGACCAAAAACACCTCGTCTCCAACGGTAACGTAAGATTCGTTGATTGATCCATGTTTGTTGCGGAGTGTCTTTACCTCAAAACCAGCGAGTCTTATTCCAGCTTCGTAAGTATGAGTAATTTCGTAGTTTCTATTTACCTGTTTATTGACGAGCAAGTTCATGATGTAAGTATACGAAAAAGTAGAAATAAAAAAACTCCCATGTGAGAGAGAAAGTTTGAGGGGGGATCTGGATGTAACACAAGATGTATTACGATCAGAGATCCGCCCCCCTTGGTTTTTCTACCCTGTCTATCAACCGACAGGGTTTTTATTTTAGGTTGTTTTACCTAACATGATTTATCCGTAAGTAACACTTACTTTTTATTTGACAAACGATGTTTTGGCATGATTACTAATGTACACTAATAAAAAATACCGTCAAGTATCTCGTCCTAATAATGATTGCCACACAGGCGCGAATGGTTATAATCGAGAGTATGAAATTAGAATTACCAAAAACACCGAAAAATAAAAAGAATAAAAATAACAACCCTATTATGAGACAGCTCTTTATCGCAATTATTTTATTTGCGCTCTTGAGCGTAGCGTTTGATTCATGGTTTGCTCCAGCGCAAGACAATCGACTCACGCTTTCTGAAACAGCTGCTCTTGTCAGTGCAGGGAAAGTTCAAAAGGTTGTTGTTCGTGGTGAAAAACTGGATATTACGCTTGTACCTGAAACCGAAGGGGCTGATGCGCTTTCACGTATTTCCAAAAAAGAAGCAGGAACAGCTTTTTCTGAAACACTCGTGAACTATGGTGTCAGCGCTGAGGCGATACAGTCACTCAATATTGAAATTGAAGAACCTTCAGGATTTGGTTACTGGCTCGGACAACTCGCACCGTTTCTTTTACCTCTCATTGGTTTGATATTTATTATTTGGTTTTTTATGCGACAGGTAAAGGGAACCAACATGCGCGCTATGTCCTTTGGGGATTCAAAGGCGCGTGTCATTTTGCCGTCAAATAAAGACAAGCGGATTACCTTTAAAGATGTCGCCGGAAATCGCGAAGCAAAACAGGAGCTTGAAGAGATGGTTGAGTTCTTGAAAAATCCGAAAAAATTTATCGACATGGGCGCAAAGATTCCAAAAGGTGTGCTCATGACTGGTCGTCCGGGAACGGGGAAGACCATGCTCGCACGAGCGGTTGCTGGTGAGGCACGTGTTCCATTCTTTTACCTCTCGGGTTCTGATTTTGTTGAGATGTTCGTTGGAGTCGGAGCTTCGCGAGTACGAGATTTATTCAAAATGGCAAAACGTATGTCACCAGCCATTATCTTTATCGATGAAATTGATGCAGTTGGTCGTTCTCGTGGTGTTGGTGTTGGTGGAGGAAATGACGAGCGCGAGCAAACACTCAATCAGATTCTCGTTGAGATGGACGGATTTGAAGTGAATGAAAAATTGATTGTTATGGCGGCAACAAACCGTGATGATGTGCTTGACCCTGCGCTCCTTCGCCCGGGTCGATTTGATCGGCGTGTTGTACTTGAATTACCTGATCGTTCAGATCGCAAAAAAATTCTCGAAATTCATTCACATAAGAAACCGCTCGATAAAGACGTACACCTACAAGTCATTGCAGAGCGAACCGCTGGTTTTTCAGGGGCTGATCTTGAATCACTTATGAATGAAGGTGCGATTCTCGCAACCCTTAGCAATCGAAAGAAAATTACTCAACAAGACCTCCTCGATTCTCTTGAAAAGGTGATGATTGGTCCAAAACGACAATCGCACCTCGCAAGCGACCAAGAAAAAAAAATCACCGCGTACCATGAAGCCGGTCATGCTATTGTTGCATCTGTACTTCCTAATGCTGATCCCGTTCACAAAGTAACCATCATTCCACGTGGAAAGGCAGGAGGGTTTACCATGAAGTTACCCCTCGATGAGCGCAAGTTACCAACACGGGCAGTGTATGAAGATGATATCGCTATGGGTCTCGGCGGGTATGTTGCGGAAGAAGAGGTGTTTGGTGATATTACCACAGGTCCTTCAAATGATTTGAAAGTCGCAACCGCAACTGCTCGCGACATGGTGACAAAATTCGGCATGTCTCCTGAGATCGGTCCAATCGTGGTTGATGGCAAGTCCGCACAAACAATATTTGGCGGACGAGTTGAGGGTAGCAATCGTTCAGAGAAAATGCTCGAAACCATTGATAACGAAATTTCAAAGATCATTCATCGCGGACTCGATCGAGCGCGAGATGTGATTCGAGATTACCACGATGCATTTGTGGAGATTGCTGAAACACTCCTTGAGGTAGAAACACTTGAACAAGAAGATTACAACACTATTCTTACCAAATATGGGATTCCTCTCAAAGAACTACCAAAAACAAAAGAAGCTTAAATGCTTCTTTTGTTTCTATACTCTTGTATCATCGAGAGTGTACTCTCAAAGATTGCCCATCCAAACACAATACAAAACGCCCACCAACCGAGATTGCTCTCATCGGTAATAACAAGGTCTTGGAAGAAAAAGTATAAAATCGCACTGACGAGCGACACCCAAAACAGAACACACAAACTCATGAATGGAAAATAGTGTGAAATACGAGCTCGAGTAATTCCTGCATAAATGCTTGCAATGGCGAGAAAATTTGGTGATGAAGAAAACAAAAACGTTACTATTTTCCTTCCTTTTTTAAATCGATTCTCCATTCTCTTGAGCGTTTGTTCTGCGCCGAGAACATTAAAAATTCTGTAATAACCATGCTTCCCGAGAAGATAATTCACAATATTGATTGCAATGAGACATACTGTTCCTACCAGAATCACGAAAAGAACATCTCTCGGTGTTTTGGCGAGTATGACGATTGAACCAAAAATTGCAACAGAACCTGGAAAGTAGAATCCAACCATAAAGAGACCCTCAATCATAATGCCAAATATGAGGAACCAGTAGCCATACTGTGCAAAGAGAGATTCACCAAGTTGCCATAGTTCTCCAGGAGACGGCAAATTTGTATATGGATAGGTTAATAGGTAGACTAAAAAGAACAGCGCAATACTGTATTCAAAGAGAGCAGAGAGGAAGAAGTTTTTAATGTGACGTACCATATTTCTATTATATAGTGTTTTTCTGATTGAGTTGAATAATTCGCTATTTTCGCTATTCTAGTATCATCCGCCTGTAACTCAATTGGCTAGAGTGCCGAGCTTATTCCTCGGAGGTTCGGGGTTCGAATCCCTGCGGGCGGACTTTTAATATGAACATTTTTTCTCCTAAAAATACCGGAGTGGCAGGGAATATTTGGAAGTATGCAATTTTGTATATTACCAACAAGCGCCCATATATTACTTTTCTTACAATCTTTCTCTTAACGTTTCCTGATACAACAGTTAAAACTATCGGACTACTTTCTTTAGTTGGGCAAATCGCGGGTTTCTTACTTGAGGTACCAAGCGGATATATCTCTGACTATCTTGGACACAAGCGTGCGCTCGTTATTGCTAAAATTTCCTTTTTACTATCGTCTCTTTGTTATGTTTTGGCAACTTCAACTTGGTATTTTTTTGTAGGAGCTATTCTTTTGGCGATTGGTATCGCTATGAATAGTGGTACTCAATCTGCTTTTTTAAAGGAAAGTTTAGATGATTTAAATTTAAGTACCCAATACAGTTCTATATCAGGTAAGCTGCGTTCAATAGGTTTTGCTATACCAATTCTCCTTATACTACTGGTTTCTTTTGTTGGAGATTTTAACTTTAGGATTGGTTTTTCTATTGTACTAGTTACCGACCTTATTGGTCTTATTACAGTGTGTACACTTATTTCTCCAAAGAAACAATATGAAACAGAAGAATTTAGGTTTAGAAATATAAAAAAGTTATTTAAGACATACACTTCGTTGGGTTGGTTAAAGTACGTATTTTTTATTGAGTTTATGTTTGCGCTTGGATTTGGTGTCACTGGCGGATTTAAAAACCCGTTCCAAGAGTCACTTGGTTTCTCGGTCTTTGCACTAGGTGTGTTTTGGGCAATATCACGAGTAGGTATATCTGGAGTATTATTACTGAGTGGTAAGTTAAAAGAAAGGTTAACATTGAAAAATTTTATTGTTATACAAGCTTGTCTTTATACCATATTATTCTTAGGCATCGGAT
>JAGQMO010000080.1 GCA_020428615.1 Patescibacteria group bacterium
GTATCCCAATTGGTGAATACCTATGGTATTTTCTCACTGGCGCGTTTATTGGCCCCCTGTATGAGTTTATCGAAGGACGTATTCAACGATCGTTACCGAAAAAGTAAACATTAAAAAAATCCAGAGCCTTTGAGACCTCGATTTTCAGAGAAATTTACTCAACATAGACACCGTAATTCCCTATAGTTTTAAATCCATTTTTTAAGAAGGCAAGGAGATGTGCTTGTGTCCGAAAGGTACCATAAATACCTTTCTTAATTATTTTTTTTGCTGCATCAAGGACATCTTCACCACTGAACGAAATAGGAAACGGAGGGGCTTCACTACCAGTATACTGATGCAAATAACCTTTTTGTAAACGCAACGCTTGTTGAGGATTTGTTTGTGAATCAGTGTGTAATTGTTTCATGACTGGAATATTATTTTGTATGAACTGTACATCATTTTTTACATAAAGCAATATTTCCTTACTCATACCGATATTTGTTATACTGTTTCTGAGCTTACCCAAGCTATTATTTACCCATAATCACATACACTATATGAAAGGAACAAAGACCTTGATTACTGTTGTAGTACTCGCACTGTTGGCTGTAGCTGGATACGTCTTCTACGGATCATTGCAAAAACTCAATAGTGAACAGACAAACTATGAATTTACTCCTGGCCAGGATATTATGATGGATGATGTTGAGTCAGACCCCGTACTCGAAACACGTTTTGAAACAGAAGCGGAACTCGAAACCGTGATCGAATCTCAGGAATCCCAAGAAACCCAAACCGATCAACAGTTTGATGAACTTGAAAACCTTGATTTCTAACACATTACTTATCCTAACCTATTACGTATATATGAAACGAATTACTCTCATCACACGTACGCTCGCTTTAGCACTTGTTTTTGGAATCGGTGTACATACTGTTATGGCTATTGAAACCGATGCTGAATTGCAAACACGTATTGCTGAACTTCGCCAGTCACATGCTGACCTCAAAGCGCAGGTAGAAGCTGGTGAACTCACCGTTGAAGAAGCGCGCGAAACGTGGCGTACACTTCTTGAAGAAGCACGTGCAGAAAAAGAAGCATTCTTCGAAACAAAACGACAACAGATTGAAGATCGCTATGAACAGATGGTTGAAAACAACCCAGAACGAGCAGAAATTTTTAAACAGCACATTAATGCGATGCGTGATCGCCATGAGGCACGGGTCGAAAATCGTGCCGAACTTCGGGCTCAAGTAGCAGCCGGAGAAATTACCCGTCAAGAAGCAAACAACATGCGCGTTGAATTTGTACAACAACAACGTGATAATGCT
Organism: Patescibacteria group bacterium; assembly: GCA_020428615.1. Classification (GTDB taxonomy): domain Bacteria; phylum Patescibacteriota; class Minisyncoccia; order Phycocordibacterales; family UBA1006; genus UBA1006. The sequence goes on from JAGQMO010000080.1 coordinate 1,318, forward strand.
CGGGAATTCAGAGCTGATCTCAAAGAACAACGACAGGAACGTCGTGATGAATTTATGGAGTCACGCGATGATCGACTTGATCGAGAGCTTACTCGCCCTGTTGACCCAATCCGACCAGATGGAACACGTCCTGTGGAACCAATGCGACCGAATACTGGATTAGATATTGATATTCGTCCCGCTGCGAGCCTGACACGTCCTGCATTTGATGCTGCTGGTGCTGTCCGCGTGAATGATGTACGCCGAGTGAATGCCCGGGTACAAAACGCTGATACATTTGACGCTCAGTAAGTAAAAAACCGTTACTCACGAACGGTTTTTTTGGTGCCTGATGATACTTGATTTGTATTGTTCGGGTTCAAGCGCATCAATACCTACGATGGTAAAATGGTGATCCTTTTGTATATTTTCGAGTGCTTGTTGTAATGTATGTTGATCGTATCCAACAACG
>JAGQMO010000081.1 GCA_020428615.1 Patescibacteria group bacterium
AAAAAGGGCATCCCAGACGCCATTGAGCGTATTGATGAGAACCTCATTACTTTCTTTTGGCGTAATTCAAATATGACAGCGCGTATTGCACTGTTTAGCATATTGTTCTGGTTTGGTGTTCTCAAGGTGTTTGGTGTGAGTCCGGCTGGTCCGCTCGTTGTGTCTCTTGTTGAGGTTGTTTTTCACAACAGCGTGTCACCTGAACACTTTTTGATTTACTTTGGAGCATTTGAAGCGGTGACTGGTATTTTGCTTTTATTCCCGAAATTTGAACGGATTACGTTTGTTATACTCTCTCTCCATTTTCTTGCGACAGCGGCTCCACTCGTTGTACTCACGGATATTACATGGTACGGATTCATGCAGCCAACACTCACCGGACAGTACATTTTGAAAAATCTCGCACTTCTTGCAATCGGTATGTTCCTGTACGGTCGATTGCGCCCAATCAGAAAAACGAATTCACTGTGGGGAGAAGACAAGGCGATACAATAAATGTGCATGGTTCATAACAAACGAGTTTTATTGATACTCGTTTTTTCTTTTCTCGGCGCTTCAAGTATAATGATTTTATGGAAGAAACTTTTCATGACAAACTGCAAAATACTCCCGAGTTTAAAACTCCTGAAGAGGAAGTGAAATTTCTGCGCAACGAACTCGAACGTCACGTACATTCAAATCAAGAAACCACTCCTCTTGAACAAAAACGTGAAGACGCTGCCGAAGCAATTGTTGAACAATATAAACAGGTGCCGATTGAACAGGTTGTCCATGAATCTGCAAAAATTCCCGAAACTGAAGTCGAAGGCATTACGTTACGATTGTCCCCAGAAACACACGACAACATTATGGAAAATTTTTATAGCATGATGATGGAACGAGGCATCAAGAATACCATTGATGTTGTTATGCGCATGAATAATCCCCACATCGAAGATGATTTTCATCGTTTCTTGGTTCAGTATCTCGCTGCACATTATGAAGCACCAGGATTAAAACCAAAAACCGATCTTGCACAATCGCTTGGGCTCAGGATGTATGAAATCTTTTTGCCGAATAAAAAGAACGATGAACAACGGGACTACAAACAGACCGTAACATTGATGGAGCAATTTTTGGCAGGAATGCAATCGGTGGCGAATGATCCCCGAAACAAAGAGCGTAGTTTCTACACCCTTGAGTTATCGTTGGCTGAGGATACGGATGAAATGGCTATGTATGTTACCGTACCAAAAGAACGAGGGGATTTGTTTGAAAAACAACTCCTCGGGCTTTTTGAGGATGTTCGTATTACCGAAGTCTATGACGATTACAACATTTTCAATTATGGAGGGGTTACGTCTGTTTCTTGCGGTATAGCTTCTCACCATGAAGTCATGCAAATGAAAATCTATGAGGATTTTGATCATGACCCTATGAATGTGATCGTGAATGCCTTTTCAAAATTAGCTCAGAGCGGAGAGGGGGCAGCTATTCAATTCATGATCATGCCGAACAGTGATTATCACATTAAAGAATACGGAGAAGTGTTGGATAACTTGAAAAAAGGTCAAAAGTTAAAAGAGGCGACTAATAATTCTATTACCGGACAGCTCGGTAAAGGTTTTCAAGAATTTTTTACATCTTCTAAAAAAGAGGGCGAACCGGAAGAGAGTAATAAAAAACTCGATGATGATGCGATTGCATCTGTTACTGAAAAATTAAATAGCACCATCGTGCAAACGAATATACGTATTGTGACTTCTTCTGGAACTAAACAGCGTTCAGATGAAATTCTTCATAATCTGGAATCAGCGTTTCAGCAATTTACTGACACCAAAGGTAACGGTGTTCGTTTTAAACGACTTCGAGGTAGTGATCTTGAAAATACCGTGCACGAATATATTTTTCGCCTGTTTAATGCCGAGTATACATTTCGTTTGAATCTCAAAGAAATGGCAACCATGTATCATTTTCCTCTTGAGATATCAGAGGCATCTCAATTAAAACAGGAAAATGCGAAAACTGCTCCAGCTCCTTCAGGAATAGCCCAAGAAGGAATTATTCTTGGACGAAACGTATATCGACACAGAAAGACGATGGTGCGCATGACTCCCGAAGATCGTTTAAGACACTTCTATGTTATCGGACAAACTGGAACGGGTAAAACTCATATTTTGAAAAAGATGATTATTCAAG
>JAGQMO010000016.1 GCA_020428615.1 Patescibacteria group bacterium
GAAATTGTTGCCGATCGGGTACAATTTGGTCGGCGTCCTGAAGGATCAAGCATGTCTGGAACAAATGATGGGCCAAACGAAGCTCCAGACGCTCCTGATATTGATACCATTGATTATCCTGAAGAGGATATTAATCCAGAAGATATACCATTTTAATCAGCTTTTCTATGATTTCTTCGTTGTTTTCAAAATTTTTCTTAATCACCGTAATAACACATAGGGCTTAATCGAAAAATTTTGAGCGTCTTGAACTCATATGAACATCAAGATTAAAAACTTTTAATCATTAATCTAACACTTGTATGAAACAACACTGTTATTTCAAGCAAAACAATATCAAGCATATTGATTACAAAGATACCGAACTTTTGAAAAAATTTCTTACCCAGAATGCTCGTATTATGAGCCGAAAGCGAACTGGTACCTCTGCAAAAATGCAACGTCAGTTGTCTGCAGCAATCAAGAGAGCAAGATTTATGGGATTGCTCCCATTTATCCGATCATAAAACAGAGGAGGTCGTACTTTGTGGTAACGACCTCCTTTTATTTTATTTAAATGTTAAGAAAAAATGGTGTTCATGTTCTTCAAAGACGGCCGTTCGATTAAAATGCACAAGCAGTTTCCTAACTTCTTCTATTGAATACCAGTGTGAACGGTATCCGTTTGTCATGTTAATCGTGCCTGTTTTAAAATCAGAGTATTGGTAATCAATATCACCACTAATACTCTTTATCGATTCATAGAACGCGACTCCTTCTGTTGCCAAAGATGATTGTTTTAAGAACGATATACACGCATTATTGCTAGGTTCTCTCAAAAACAATCCGAGCATTTGCAAAAACTTTTCTGTAGAACCGGCAAAAACACCAATGGTGTTTTGTAAACATAACACCACGGTGTTTTTTTGATTTGGAAAGAGCGATATAAGTTTCAACGCGTCACAAAATATCACTTTGTGATGAGGGTGAGATAATGTTGTTTTCACCGCGTTGATGTACATTTCTTGATTATTTTCAATACCAACGTACTGCTTCTCTACAATGTGTGGTTGTATGATTTCATAACTTCGTCCGTATCCAGAACCAATATCAATAATTGATGTGTAATGATCAATCATAGACAAAACGTACGATGCTTCGTTTCTCTGATATTCCTGAAAAAAGACCAGAGAATTGTTCGTCACCAGTTTGATATAACGTTTTGTCGTATAAAAGTGTTTAATGTACGGATAGCTCCTCCTGCTCGTGGGTAATATTTCTTCCTGAGCATCGTATCCATATGCTTTTTGTGATCCAAAATGTACACGTTTTACGTTTTTCCCATGATTGCGAAGTTGTTCTTCACAGGTGTCAAAAATAGCAATCAAAATTTCTTTTGATCCTCGTTTGTTAGTGAAGTGTCCGTATGGACACAAAACAATATTTGTTACCTGCGTGCGTTCGGCACGATCTAAAATATCGTTCATGAGGAGGTGTGTGTATTTTAGATCTTCTGAATCTTGACACTGCACCTTTACCAATAAACAGTTTTTCTCACTCACGTGTTGATTATTAGAGGTGAGCTCTTCGGGTGTCAGACACCGCGAAGGGGTCGATAACTTTACGACTCGTGCGTAAAATTTTTTGCAATAAACAATTTCTGCTTCCATAATGATATGTTTTAAAGTTTGTATCATCATATAGTTTGGAACGATGGTTGATTTTTTAAGATATTTTTTGCTCGTTGAGAAGTAGGTACTGGCTTTCTGTAAGAATTTTTTAGTCAAAAATGACCGTTTTAATAGGCATATATGTTATATTTAAGTATATGTTTGAAAAAGATCGCAAAAGACTCTTTGATAAACTCGAGAGAATTGGTCTTACAGAAAAAGAAATAAGAATTTATTCACACCTTCTTGATTCAGGAGGTTCGACACCTTCTGAAATAGCGTATGCAACACACATTGCGAGACCAACAGTCTACCGCATCCTTCTTGATCTTGCCGTAAAAGGTTTGATTAATGAAATTAAAAAAGATAACAGAAAATTCTTTTATATTGATTCGGTGAAAGATTTAGTGAAATGGAAGAGAGATCATGTTCGTCTTGTAAGTGAACAGACACTCTTTGCTGAGAAACAACTTGATTTTCTAGAAGAAATTCTGAGAGCAAATACTGGAAACATTGATGTTCGATATTTTAATGATGTGAGCGGTTTACATTCAATTTACGAAGATCACCTCAATTACTCTAATTATGAAATGTTGGGATTTTCTCATATTCAAGAAATTGAAAGATTCTTAGGTCCTGATTCGTTGCGGAGGTATATTAGAAAGAAAACAGAAAACAATATTACTACCAAAGGTATTCTTCCTCAGGAAGATTATTCTGATGCGTACGCGGATAATTTTTATGATCGCATGATAAACCAAATCTTGAATTGCGTTTCGCACCAACTACACTCTATCCGCTTGAATTTGCATCAGAAATTATTTTATATGGAGATTCGAAACTATCTATTGTTAATGTGAGAAATGAAATACTCTCGGGCTTGATTATCGAAAATGATGCGCTCTACAACATGTTTCGTTCAGTGTTTCTCATGGCATGGGACCATTTGCAATCACCAGCTGATAAATAATCGAATACATTCTTGTCCGAATGTACGGACAAGAATCGCGATATCCATGTATCTCTCTTATTCATAAGGATTTTTTTGTCCATCTGTGTGAAACGGTTCTTTTATAAGATTTTCCTCGTCTATACTATTTTCGAATAAAATTTCATACACCATCGCAGAGTATGCACAACGGTCTCACTTCCTTTTCTCAGTCTAAAATACTCTTTATGTAGTTTTTAGATGGAGACCAATCATTGATATCTGTATGCACTACCTATTTCTCTTCGCATATGTCTGCACAAGTGTTATCTTACAATCACTCATTTTTGAATCGAGTGTATATACATCACAAAAAACCATTTCTTCAATGGTTTTTTGTGTATAAAATTACGCTTTGTTGACACGTTCGCTGTATGTTCCAGTGTCAGTGTTAATTGAGATGGTATCTCCAACATTAATAAAGAGTGGCGTTGTTACCTTCAATCCCGTTTGTACCGTTACTAACTTATCTCCTCCTGTTGCCGTGTTGCCTTTAATAGCTGGAGGGGCTTCAATGACTTCAAGTTCAACTTTAATTGGAAGATTGATTCCAACGAGATGCTCCTCGTCATTATCATCAGTGAACACTGAAAACTCAACGGTAGCTCCCTCAAGTATGTAGTCTTTTGCATTACCAATCACATCACTGTGGAGCGGAAATCGATCAGATTTGTCTCCTTCAGAATGAAACCAGTGTTCATCACCTCGGCTGTATATATAGACCAGATTTTTCTTTGATATATCTGCTTCATCAGCAGTATCTGAGGACTGGAAGGTATGTTCGATAACATTTCCCGAAACCAAAGATTTCAGTTTTGTTTTGTTCACAGGTTTTCGCTGTTGTTGTCGGGAAACGTTTGATTCGATCACTTCAAATGGTTCTCCGTTCATAATGATGTACTTCCGTTCTTTAATTTCGTTATAGTTCAACATATACCGAGCATACTAATAGGGAAGGCGATTTTGTGCAAGTTTAAACCCCCTTCCTGTAAACAGTAAGAGGGTTGTAGGTATCAAGAATGGTTATCGTCTTGCCGATGATCGGGTTTGGAAGTTCTTTTTCGGTAATGGTTTTTGGGAGACAAAGTTATTGTTTACAATTTCAATTTTTTCCCAAACAAAATTCTCATGAATGTAGTTTGTCTCAGGTGAACAAACATACTTGATCTTTCCATGAGGAAAAGTAATTTGCAACATGAAATCATCGTTTTCATGTCGATAGAAATCCACATCTTGGAAAAACCAAATTACCTCATTGTTTTCTTGAATTCCTAATTGGAATTCTTCCCCGGTTTCAAATAAAATAGAAACCGCATTGTCCAGCAATTGGTTAGACCAGACTTTTATTCTTGTATTGTCTGGTAGTTGGTGCTGGCGGCGTAAGCCAAAATCTTGTAGTGCACGTGTCTGCATATCGATGGTATTTAAAGGGTGAAACGTATTTGTATCAATACTACAATTTTTATTTTATTAAGTCAAACTACCTTACGTGATTATACACAATCAACAATTTTCAATCGCAACTCATGTTTACCCATAAACACCGAATGTTCAATGTGGGCTATAAGGTTGAGTGGTTTACCCGTTTCAATTGTCACATGGTAATCATCGGATGTTTTGAAAAAAGCGATTGCTCGGATTGTTTTTTCTTGTGAATTTTGAAAATGAATTTCAAGGTGCTCCTGAGTTTTACCAAATTGCTTGACGAGCATCGGTGTGACACTTTTGAATATAAATACTGGTTTTGGATTACCAACCCCAAATGGAGCCAGTTGTTCAATGTCGTGGTACGTTTCATCGGTAACATCATCGACCGTCAACTCAGCATCAATGACTCGTGTTTCATTGCTGTGGTTGTTGTGATGGTGTGATATTTTTTGGAGTGCATTATTGAGTCGTTCTTCAAGAAAATGAACCTCCTTTTTAGCACAACTGAAACCCCCAGCCTCAGCATGACCGCCAAACTGCAAAAACGTTTTTGCGTCTGTTGCAGACATGAGTTCAACCAGGTTGATACCATTCCAGGTTCGACATGAACCCTTGATCTCACCATTCTCTTCACTCCATACGAATGTTGGTTTGTTGTATCGTTCAACGAGTTTTGATGCAACGAGTCCGAGAATCCCAGCTTGCCAATCAGGCGAACCTACAACAATGACATCTGTAATCTTTCGCTGTTTGATTTTGCTGTATGTTTTTTTCACTGTTTGCGCTACGAGTTGTTTTCTTTTTGCATTGAGTTGCATCAGGTGATTGACACGTGCTGTTGCCTCAACTTCGTTATATGCACGAAGCACAGCGAGCGCGTCTTCAGGATGACTCATGCGCGATGCCGCATTTATTTTTGGACTGATGCCAAACCCTATATCTTCTTCGTTCAGGTATTTCATTGAAATGCCTGCCTCCCATATGAGCTTTTTGAGGCCAAGACGACGAGTTTTTTTTAATACCTGTAGTCCATAGTATGCAAAGATTCGGTTTTCATGAACGAGTGGTACCATATCAGATACTGTTGCAAGTCCAACCAGATCAAGGAGCCATTTTTCCCAACCGTCTGGTATGTTGTATTCTTTTCTATGTTGAATCAGAAACCCTTGAACCACTTTAAAAATTACACCAGAACCACATAACATTGGGTCAGGGTAGCTACATTCATTTTGTTTTGGATTTACAATGATACGTGCGTTTGGTAAATCTTCTTGACCTCCATCATTTACAAGAGGAAGGTGGTGGTCGGTGATGACGAGATCAATGGTATGTTCCTTACACCAATGTGCGGCATCATGTCCAGTTATGCCGACATCAACCGTTACAATTAATTGTGTCCCGTTCTCTTTAATTTTTTCAAGAGCATCGATATGAATACCGTATCCTTCATCGTGTCGATGCGGGATATAGATGTCGTAACGTGTGTATTTGAGTGCATCAAAAAGTGAAGCGAGGACAACTGCGCCAGGGATTCCGTCTGCGTCATAGTCGCCATAGATAGTGATATGTTGGTCATTGTCAATCGCGCGCTTCAATCTCTCAACAGTTTCTTGAACCCCTTTCATTAAGAGTGGATCATAGTTGTCTTCATAATTCGGTTTAATGAATTTCTCTGCATCAGCGATTGTAGTTATACCACGGTGTACCAAAAGTTGTGCTACGAGAGGAGAGTAGGTTTGCAAGAGTTCATGGTTTTTCTCAAGCAGTTCTGGTTCTGAGTACGAAATCATAAACAATAGTATATCACGGTCTTGTGTTTGCTTGTTTTGTTGAAATTGGTATACTGAAGATTCGACAATTTAATTTAACCTAACATTAACATCCAAAATTTCATATCACGCTATGGCATTAGATACCTATTCCCGAAGAAAAGCTGAGAATTTGTTATTAACGAACACTGGTATACGCTGTCCTTGTACAAGGTTGCTAGAAAAATTTTTTACAGTTCACAAAATTGGTAAAGACAAACAAAGAAACGATATCAAGCGATACGAACCACGTTTTACCAATGAACATATGGTAGCTGTTGCTACACAAAGCAACATTAAATCAATTACTGAAGAATACTTTCAGGCAGTTGATGCAAAACAAAAAAAAGAAATTGCTAAACGAGGTTATTCTGCAATTGATGAAGCAAGGTTGTCGTTATCAATTGTTAGCTAAACCTTACCCGACTCTCTTTGAGGTCGGGTGATTTTTTATTTATAATAAAAGTATGTCAGAAAAATCTGTATTTAAAAAAATTATTGACGGTGAAATTCCGTGTCACAAGGTATATGAGGATGAACACTTTCTTGCGTTTTTGGATATTCATCCGCAAGCTCCAGGACACACGCTCGTGATTCCTAAAGAAGAGGCGCGTTGGGTATGGGATGTTGAACGTTATCAGGAGTATTGGGAAATTGCTCGCATACTGACCAATGCGCTCCGGAAAGCATTTGGTACAGAATGGGTTATTTCCAAAATCGTTGGAGACGAAGTGCCACACGCACACATTCATCTTTTTCCGGTCATCGACAAAGATGGTTCGGAAACTGAATTTGAAGTGATTGCTAATAAAATCAAGAGTCACCTATAGGGTGGCTCGTTCTCTCGTTGCGAACTCATACTATAATACAAGTATGATAGCCAAACTTCTCGGATCACTTGCACTTGGCTTTATTGTCGGAGTATTGATACACTCTATTTTTTTCTCATTTCCTATATCATATCTTGTTTTGATTATTATTTTTCTTGTGGGTTTTTTTGTAAGCATGATGACTCACAAAGTTTTCATAGTGCTCGTAGGAGTGGGGATTATTGGCATTGCTTTCGGGTTGCTTCGTTTTACTGTCCAAATAGACGAACAATCATCACAAATACTTGATGTGTTTGTACAAGAACAAGAACAGATAGTTGTGTATGGACACATTGCCTCAGAGCCAGTTGTGCACCCATCGTATACCGAGTTTATGCTCGATACCCGTGAACTTATAACCTACGCTGAATTAACACTACCTGTTGCTACTCGAATATTGGTAAAGACTGATATATATACGAACTATGAGTACGGACAAGGTCTGATAGTGAAAGGAACACTCGAAAAGCCAGAAGCGTTTGTTACTGATACTGAACGTATCTTTGATTACGAATCGTATCTCGTGAAAGATGGCATCTACTACATTATGAATTATGCTGAAGCTATGGTGTTTGATGAGGGGAGCGCGAGTATTCAGCGTGGTCTTTATCGCATAAAACGTGCATTTCTCGACCGAATTTATCATTTCATTCCTGAACCTGAATCGGGTTTCTTGGCTGGGATATTATTTGGAGAAAAATCTGCTCTTGGCGATGATTGGGAAGAAAAATTTCGCATTGTAGGATTGATGCATATTGTTGTGTTGTCAGGATACAATGTCTCTCTCGTGATTCATATTTTGACAAAAATATTCCATTTTCTTCCTCGTTCAATACGTTCGCTCTTGGCTGTTCTTTCTATTGCTGGTTTTGCACTTCTCGTTGGAGCAGGGCCAACCGTGATTCGTGCTTCAATCATGGCAGTTTTTATTGTTTTGGCAGATGTGATTGGTGCAAGGTATAACATCATTCGCGCACTCTTTGTTGCAGGTGTTCTCATGGTGGTATGGAATCCGATGGTGTTGTATTTTGATATATCATTCCAGCTTTCTTTTTTAGCAACCTACGGACTCATTATGCTTTCACCAAAGGTTGAACAATGGTTTCGCTTTCTTCCGAGATTCTTTACCATTCGAGAGAGTGCCACAGCTACTGTTTCTGCACAAATTATGGTACTGCCGTTGATTCTTTATAAGATTGGGGATTTATCGATTATCTCACCATTGGTCAATGTGCTAGTGCTTTTTATGGTGCCATTTTCTATGTTGATTGGTTTCATTACGTCATTATGCGGTATGCTTGCACCATCAATTGCAACAATATTTGCATTCATAACGGTATATGCATTGAAGTATCAACTGTGGATTGTTGATGTGTTTGCAACGTTACCTTTTTCACACATAACCGTTCCGCCTTTTCACTGGGTCTTTATGTTGCTCGCATATGTTTTTATTTTTTGGTGGATACACAGAATAATTCGATTATCACATCTCGAAATATGATATGATATGCACATGTCTCACAAGAAAAAGATTATTACGATTGCTGGAAAACTTGGGAGCGGAAAGAGCAGTACAGCAAAGAGAGTAGCCAACATGCTCAATCTTGCACACTTTTCTTCAGGTGATTTCTTACGCCAGGTTGCAACCAAGCGGGGAATGACCATTAAGGAATTGATGCTCGCTGCTGAAACTGACAAGCAGATTGACCATGAAATTGATGAGCTGTTGAAAAGTAAGGCAAAAGAAGAAAATCTCATTATTGATTCTCGTTTGGCGTTTCATTGGATTCCTGAATCATTCAAAGTGTACCTTGAAATTGATCCCGATATTGCTGCACAGCGTATGTTCTTTGATCTTGAGTCTAACGAGAGCCGTCAAGAAAGTGAACACGCAAAGAGTGTTGAAGAGATGAAACAACAGATGCTTGAACGCCACGAGAGTGATATTAAACGTTACCATGATCTCTATGATATTAATCATACCGATCATAATAATTTTGATCTTGTTATTGATACAGGCAAAAATGAAAATGATTTAGACTCAGTTGTGAACCAGGTAATTCAGGGATACATTGAACATTGTAAAGACATCGACCGGTAGTCGATTTTTTGTTTTATACTACAAACAATGAAATTGTATTTCAAATATAAACCGCTCGTTGCGTGTGCTATGTTGGTCGTTGTGATCAGTCTCTCTTTGGCAACATATGCATTCAAGGGGGAAGGTGCGCTCCAAATAGTATTTCTCGATGTTGGACAAGGTGATGCGATTTTCATCACAACACCAAACGGCAGACAGGTACTTGTTGATGCAGGTCCGCATAATAACCTCGGGCAAACACTTGCACGGTATATGCCTGCTTCTGACCGTTCACTTGATCTTGTTATTATGACCCATCCTGACCTTGATCATATTGGCGGAATGGTTTCTTTGGTTGATCGTTATGATATTGATCTTGTTATGCATTCAGGTTTGCTCGCGGGCAGTTCTACCTACAAAGCTGTTGCCGATAGAATAAACCAAAAGAAGATTCCAACCATACGTGCCGAAGCCGGCCAAGTCATTGAATTAGACAAAGATATATTTCTTGAGATTTACTCTCCCTACCAAGGTTTCGAATCACTTGAACCCAATGATTTTTCGATAGTTGCGCGATTAGTCTATAGAGATACATCAGCATTGTTAACTGGTGATGCAACAAAACTTAACGAACATGAAATTGTCGAAACATACGGTGATATTATTCACTCTGATATCTTAAAGGTTGGACATCACGGCTCTCAAACATCCACCAGTGATGTATTTGTTGCAACCGTTGCTCCTCAATATGGAATTATCTCAGCTGGATGCAACAATCGGTTTGGTCATCCGCATGGTGATGTGCTCGCAACGCTCTTTACCTATCACATTGAAATTCTAGATACGTGCAATAGCGGAGATATTGTGTTTGAAAGTGATGGGATACATTGGTCAGTAAATCATTAAAGCCCCTGCAATGCAGGGGCTTTGTTTCCTAATCCTTAGTTAGGGTTTTTAATTTTAGTTTGTATTGTGAAGGTTTTAAGGATCTTAATCCCATTGGTAACCTAATGATAAGTTCTTCAACAGCATCTTTAATGTTTATCAAAACAATGTCTTCGATGTTCATTTCCATTACATTTGCAAGCTCTTCCAAAAGGAATTGTTGTCGCAGATGAGATGGAATTGCCTTAATAATCTCTTGATATTCTTCCGTTTCAAAGGAAATCATCTCAATGTCTTCAAGATTCATCAGTCCATTACTTTGTGCAATACTGGTGATATTATCTGTATCAACAATAATCCCATCTTTGTTGTCTCCATTGGATAGTGGAGTTTGTGAATCAAGGGTTATTGGATTACTTCCGCCGGCATGGTTCTGGTCTTGCTCCTCCGATTTTTTTACTTCATTTTGATTTTCATCGGGGGGTTTCGTTTCTCGTGTTACATTAGATTTAGCCCCTGGTTCTTTAGATTTCATTATAGGTTTAGCAGACTGAACCTCTTCAATGGGAACCTCATAGGATAATGTTGCACCTTGAGTTGTTAGGTATTGTTTTAAACTAACAGGCAGCCCCTCAACTATTTTTTCAAATGCAGATTTTTTCTCATCTGTACTCAAACTTTTTGTGTTGAGACTTACGCGAAACTTACCATTTTTCGGATCTATTTTTTGTACTAGTAAATTTACCCCAGGACGCTTTACACCAATTTCAATCATTAAACGATTAACATATTGCTTCACGTCTTCAATAATTGTATCGTAATTCATATTCTTTACAGGTTGAGCATTTTTGTCTCCTGGTTCAATTTTCGGAGTTTTAGCTGTACTTTGTAACTTTCCTTTACCAAATACCTTTTTTAACTCTTTCTGGAGAGGTGATTCCTCTAGTTTCTGAATTACTTCACGATACTCGCTCTTTGGGTGAAAACCACCTATTAAGAAATTATCCAATTGTGGTAAGAGCGATATGTATAGTGAATTGTTGTGCAGCATTTCAGTTGAAGTGCCAATGGCTACCTGAAATCCGAAACTGTCTCGGAATAATTTCTGTGCATGAACAAAACCCGCAGTATTGTCGAGGTTCTGTTTATTGAACCTGATACGTTTGGTAAATCCAGTTTCAGGATCAACACTCGTTGCGTTAATGCCAAAACCATGTTCCAAAACGAAGTTTACCACCTCGAGTCGAAAGGTAGGAGTATCGCCTGCTCGGCGAACCCATGACTGATACTTTGGGGTAACATTTGTTACGTCTCGTTGAGTCATCATTGTGTAGGTTACCCAATGGTCTGGTTCTAGCTTTGCGGTATCAACCAGCCCACTCTTATGCATTTTGGTTTTTGCTTCAAGCGCATCCTCTTTGCTGAAATAACAATAGGTGAAATCGAATCCTTTTTCACCGATCAAGAAACCGGGAATGTCTATTCGATTGTGGGCTCGTTCCATGGTTGGTTTCAAAGATGGTTTTTTACTACCAGTGTTTGTATGTTTGGTCTCATTGCCTTTGTGGATTGTTACACCGCTGATGTCTACCAAATATCCATTTTCTCCTTGATCAGTTAGTGGGTACTTAGCTAGTGCATGTTTTAGTTTCTTCCCACTACCATTGAGTGGAAGTACAACCAGGTGATCAAAGTCATTTTCTGTGGCGTTACAGAATTTATAGTCATTACCACTTAGACCTGACTCAGACAACTCTTTTTCAAGAGCGTTACGTCTCTTGTAATACAATTCTTTACCTTCTTTAAGAGAAAGTGTGTGTTCTGTACTTCCCATAATTATCGTTTATTAGGGTTAATATTCAGTTTCTAATTCTCATTTTTAATAATAAATTTTTTATAATTAATGTCAATAATTATTGAAATCATTTAAGTAAAAAACGAGCGTGTACTCGTTTCTTACTTAAATGATTCCAGCATCTTTCAATGTTTTGTATGCTCCGTTCTTTTTAATATTCTTGATCGCTGTGGTTGAAATTCTCATAACAAATGTTTGATCAAGTTCAGGAACGTAAATACGTTTCTTTTGGAGATTGGGGAATCTGCGTCTTTTTCCACATGGATTAAACTCAGTCGCACGTGTTCGGTTGCTGTACTTACCACCAACTTGGGAACCTTTTTTAGTTATTGGACATGTTCGTGACATAATACTATTCGAAATCCACAATGGATTCCATTCATTAACTGGCGCAATGAGCCCGTTTGTAATGCACCTGATATTAGCATAACTTTTTATGTATGCAAGCCCCTCACCCCAACATCATGAGTGTAGTGTAAGGGGCAAGTTTTATTTTCTGTTCTTTCATCCATCCTTTTATTTATCCCTTAACTAACATATAATCGTTACCATGAATGTATCATCCGTTATCTTTGTTATAATCCTCATTGTCTCGATTATTCTTCATGAGGTTGCTCATGGTTATGTTGCCGACAAACTTGGAGATCCCACAGCTCGACTTCAGGGGCGACTCTCATTGAATCCACTCGTTCACATTGATTGGTTGGGTTCCGTCATTCTTCCTTTATTTTTGATCGTCTCAGGTTCATCGTTTATTGTTGGTTGGGCAAAACCAGTTCCGTTCAATCCCTATAATTTTAAAAATCCTCGGTGGGGAGCGTTATTCGTTGCGCTTGCTGGGCCAGTGACCAATATTGTGTTGGCTATTGTAGGATCACTCGCGTTGCACCTCGTTCATTTCGGTATTGGAGGAACTCTCGTATTGACCAGTTTGATTATTACCAATATTGCACTCGCAATTTTTAACCTCGTACCCATTCCTCCTCTTGACGGTCACCACGTACTCTTTGCGCTCATTCCAGATACGTTTCACCACATAAAACAGTGGTTATTGAAGTATTCATTTGTAATCCTTATTGTTTTTATTGTGTATGGATGGAGGATTATTGAGCCAGTTATTATTGGGTTATCGAAACTGCTCTTGTAGACACGAGAACCTGTTGCAATTTTTACGAATTGTAGTAATGTCCTAAGCATAAACGCACTGTCCATGCAGTGCTTTTCAATAGACGTATTTTATATGGCAAGAATTAATCAATTAATTAGAAAGGGTCGCACAAAACCAACTACCAAACCAAAGGCGGTTGCATTGCGCCGTGGGTTCAACTCATTGAAGAACCAACCAACACGCTACCCATCACCGTTCAAGCGGGGTGTATGTACAAAAGTAACAACTACGACTCCGAAGAAACCGAACTCTGCGCTTCGAAAGATTGCACGTGTTCGTCTCACCAACGGTATGGAGGTAACCGCCTACATTCCAGGAATGGGGCACAATCTTCAGGAACACAGCGTGGTGATGTTGCGCGGAGGCCGCGTGAAGGACTTGATCGGGGTTCGTTACACTGTTGTACGAGGAGTGCTCGATGCAACCGGTGTAGATAAGCGAAAGAAATCTCGTTCACGATACGGAGTTAAGAAACCTAAGGGTGAATAATTAAAGTAGTATGCGAAGACCAGTAAAAAATCGAAATATTCCGGACGCTGATTCAGTGTACAATTCTGTTACGCTTGCTCGATTCATTAACTACATCATGCTCGATGGTAAGAAAGAAACGGCACGTAAAATCGTGTACGGTGCACTCGATATCGTCAAAGAAAAGATGAAGGATAAAGAACCGCTCGAAGTGTTTGAACTTGCATTGAAAAACGCAGGGCCTTCAACTGAGGTTCGCTCACGACGCGTGGGAGGTGCGAATTACCAGGTACCGGTGCCAGTTCGTCCTGAACGACAACAGGCGCTTGCAATGCGATGGATTATCGCAGGGGCACGGAGCAAGAAAGGAAAAGACATGAAAGAATTTCTTGCCGAAGAGCTCATGCAAGCAGCACAAGGAGAAGGAGAAGCAGTAAAGAAGAAAGAAAACGTTCTCAAGATGGCAGAGGCAAATAAGGCGTTTGCACACTTTGCTTGGTAGTCGGTTCAAAAAATCAGCGAATTACTTCGTTGACTTCAAAGAAAAAGCGCTCACGGTATGTAGATACCGCTCGCGCTTTTTCTTTTTATCGCCTCGTACTTCACCTAATTTTTTGAACCTTGAGTCGGCGTTTATTTCAAAATGAAATGAGGTTTAATTATATTTTTTCCAATTACCTTCTGAGATTATTTCTATTAATTCACCATCAATTTTAATAGCACTATTATCATCAAGTCCGTATATAGTGTTATCAGTTTTAGTAGCAATTTTTGATATGTTTTCATCATTTGCGTGCGGAAAATGTACTGAATTGAAATGCGGGCGGATATAAAATTCTACATATCCAAGTGCTTCATTTATTTTGATATTAAACATTTCCTCATAATATATTGATTTATCTTTATTACTTAAATATAGGTCAGGAGATGTGACCATTGCACCAGCACTGATACCAACATAAATACGTGTTTCTAATAAACGAGACAATTCTTCTTGTAGACCCGATTCTTGTATCCACCTCATTAAATGGTATGAATTGCCCCCACAGAAAAATAAGACATCTGCTGTTTCCAATCTTGGTAAGTAAATATCTTTTTTCAAAGCTGAAATATCAACAATGTCGATTATTGCTCCTGTTTTTTGTGTATTTACCAAATCGTTAATAAACCAACTTTTATCACCACATTCAACATTCATTGCTGTGGGAATAAACGCGATTTTAGTGTCTTCTGGTTTTTTGTCTACAAGTTCAAAGAATGCTTGTATAATAGAGTTGTTTGATAATCCATTTGAAGTCAATAATAATTTCATATTTTTATGATAACATTTAATTTGCCACAATGATAAAAAATCAAGTATACTGAAGGTGTTAGTATAATTAACGTGATAGAAAGAATTATGACAGAACCACAAGATTTCCTTGAATACATTGTAAAAGGTCTCGTTGACAATCCGAATGATGTTACAGTCACCAAAACCATTGATGATATGGGTGTGCTCTTGACGCTTGATGTAAACCCAGAAGACATGGGGCAAATCATCGGACGGCAGGGAGCAACCGCAAAAGCGCTTCGCACCTTGGTACGTGTGTGTGGCATGAAGAGTCAAGCTCGCGTGAACGTGAAAATCAATGAACCAAACAAAGAAGAACCAGCCGAGTAGGCTTTTTTGTTTACAATCTTTCTGTATATGGTTATATAAATATATATGAAGATTTTTTGGATTATGTTTGGGGTTGCATGTGTCGTCGTCATTGCAGGATATTTTCTGATTATTAGACCTTTTTTAGTGCCATTTTATGAGTGTCTTAAAAATGAAGAAGACTTTAACCAACAAATAGTTTTAATTGCAGAAGATGGTTATGAAGTCGCACGAGAGTATATGGAGCAACAAGATTCACTTAATATTGATGATGAAGAGGTAGCACATAAGCTATCTGAGATTAATACCCAATTAGAAGAATTTGGTAGTGAATCATGGATCACTATTGTAACGATTATGAATCGTCCTCCTGAGCCACCTACTTATGTTTGGGAATATGAGTTCATCATCAATGACTGTTTAGAAAGTATGGAAATTACAGGAAGTATAAATCAAGATGGAGAAGGTAATCATTACTACAGTTCTTATCGTAACGTTGATGGAGAAGATGAATAACTTCATCTTTTTTTATTTCATAGCTTTGTTATACTCTCTGTGGCATGAATTTACCAAAAACAATTATTGTTATGGGACGATCGGGTTCTGGAAAGGGAACTCAGATTGAACTCCTGAAGAATGCGTATCTCAAAAACAACGCTGAAAACACCATTCTTCACTATGAAGCTGGCAATGTGTTTCGAGAAATTATCCAATCAGGAAGTTATACAGGTGGTTTAATAAAAAACGCCACTGAAACTGGTATCCTCGTTCCTGATTTTGTAACCAACGGAGTGTTTGTAAGTCGCATGGTTGAACATATGAATACAAAAGACCAACTCCTCATTTTTGATGGGTATCCTCGATCATGTGCACAAGCTGATGTTCTTGATGAAACACTCAAGTACTATGGACGTACACATGCGGTTGTTTTACACATTGATGTTTCAGAAGAAGAGGTGCGTAACCGTATGGCATTGCGTGGACGATATGACGATGCGCAAACTGAAGTATTAGAAAACCGTATGAGATTTTATCGCGAACATGTACTACCGACACTTGAACGTTACCGAGATCAAGATTTTTACACGGTAATTGATGTTAATGGTGAAGGAGATGTTGATGAAATTCACCATGAAATTATGGAAAAACTCGCATCCGCGTAGTTTCATATGAGTATGTTGGCATTTAAGGAAACAATTATTATCGCAGTCGGCGGCTCACTCTTGGTACCAGATCACATTGATATAACATTTATCAACGAAATCAGAGATATGACACTCCATCTGGTTGAAAACAATTACCAAGTCGTATTAGTGCCAGGTGGTGGCAAAATCGCTCGAAATTACCAAGATGCGCTCAAGCAACTTGGCAGTGATGATGCTGAGGCACTCGACTGGGTTGGTATCAAAGCGATTCACCTCAATTGTGAGATGCTTCTACACGCATTCAGCGGTTTTAATATTCATCCGAACATTGTTTACAAACCCGAAGAGATCAAGGGTGTCAGCGCACCTATTGTCCTGAAGGCGGCATTCAAACCAGGCAATTCTTCTGATGTTGGTGCGGTTCGCATGGCAAATATATTGGGAGCAAAAAAAATCATTAATTTTTCAAATACTTCACATGTCTACAGTGAAGATCCGCGAATAAATCCAAATGCCGAACGTTTTACTACATTGTCGTGGAAAGAATATCGAGAACTGATCCCAAGAGAGTGGAAACCAGGGCTCTCAGCACCGTTTGATCCAGTTGCAGCTAAAATGGCGGAGGAGTCAGGAATGAGTGTTGCGATTCTTGGTGCCTCAATAGAAAATCTTGAATGTTATCTCTCAGGTAAAGAGTTTGAAGGAACTGTTATTTCATAACAGTTTTTCTTTTTTTAAAAATGAGTACAGTATAGGTATGGCAGTGACGATTAAAACTCCTGAACAAATTGATATTCTGCGTGAGGCTGGACATATTCATGCCCGCATTTTGGATGAATTGGAAATCTTGGTACAACCAGGGATTTCAGCACGAGAACTCGACCGTATTGCGGAAGAAAAAGTCCGTGCTGCTGGTGCTGAACCTTCGTTTTTAGGGTATCGACCTGACCGGCATACCCCGGCCTATCCAGCAACCCTATGCGTTTCAATTAACGAGGTGGTCGTCCATGGTATTCCTACAGACGACATGATTATTCAAAATGGTGATATTGTGTCTATTGATCTTGGATTGAAGTACCAAGGTATGTTCACCGATTCAGCACGTACCGTCATTGTTGGCAGTGCTTCACAGGAAAAGAAGCAGTTGGTTTATGACACCCGAGAAGCGCTCGCGCGCGGCATCCGAGCCGCGCGCGCTGGGAACACCGTCGGCGACATTGGTCACGCCGTTGAATCGTTCAACAACGGTCGCTACGGAAACGTTCGCGAGCTTGCCGGTCACGGGGTAGGCCTTGCGGTTCACGAGGATCCCTACGTACCAAACTACGGAAAACCAGGAAAGGGAATCGAGTTGAAACCAGGCATGGTGCTCGCGATCGAGCCGATGTTTAACTTAGGAACTTCAAATGTTGATTTTCATAATGACGGGTATACCGTAACAACAGCCGACCATCAGGTTTCCGCCCACGTCGAGCATACGATTTTAATTACCGACGGAGAACCTGAGATTTTGACTGGACTGTAAGAGTTTGGTCTTTGTTGTATAATAGTTTTGTTATGGAATTTAATTTTGATAAACCACCAAAAAATAAAAATAACCAAGAAGATTCTATTGAAAGGAAGATAACTTTAGAAAAATTGCTTGGTCTCTCTAAAGAAATAATTAAGGATAGGCTATTAAAATTAGGTATAGAAATTAAAAATGAATTTCCTGATCGTGTTGATGTAGTCTTAGGTTCGTCGTCACAATTTGCTCCTCCTGCTGGGTGTGCAGCTTATGCAGCAAATACAGATATAGTTGTTCTCGATAAGGATTTTAATTTACATAAAATTAATCATGAACTATTACATGCTTATTCTTCAAAATATAGGTATGATGAAAGAAACTGGGATGACGTTGCAGATGATCTGAATATTTATGACAAAAGTATCAAAAGTGGTTTTGCAACGGAATATTTAAAGAATGGTATTTATGAAAAAGCAACTTCTACTAATTTTGCACAGATAAATGAGGCAATAACAGAAAAAATGAACGTTGAGTTATTATCAGAAAATAAGGATAAAATCGAAAATAAAGGTCTTTTTGCGGATCCAGGCAAATATTATTTTTATCAGGAAGAAATTCTTCTTCTTGAGATGATGTTGGACGGGATAGCTATGTCAAAATCTAAAAATAAAGATGATGTGTCTATTGAAAAGGAAAAAATATGGCAAGAGTTACAAAAGGCTTACTTTTCTGGGAATACTATGTTTTTGAGAGTTTTTGATAAGGTGTATGATGACAAAATTTTAAGGGAGTTTAATGAGTTAGATTTCAAAAGTGAAGACTATGAACAACGCTTTAAAGATTTACGGAATAAACTTATAGAAAAGAACTTAGAAATGAAATTTGAAAAAGAGTTGTATTAGTTTGGTTTTTATTGAAAAACAAGGGTTTCTAAAGGACGTTTTTGCGTAGCAAAAATGTCCTTTAGAATTACAATAGAATGTCCTTTAAACCCTTATTTTATAAGGGTTTTTGGTGGAAAATTGCTTGACAGAATTTGCTATAAAACTAGTATATGCAGTATCACAGCTTGTGTTGTTGTGATTTTTTTATACATCAGGAAGTTATACCACTTGGCGGATGCAACACACACCTATCATGGTTTCAAGCGCGCACTCGAAACAACAACAATCAGGTGGCCGTCGGCTAACGTATCCTTCCGATCTTAAATATCAAACAACGCATTAGTTACGATGAGTAACGCTGACTCGTATTTGGAATTATTGTGTTGCGAACCGACGATATAAAAACGGAGGTGACGCACCGCGTCATTGAGTATGTTATATCAAGGTGCAGCACAGAATAAAACAAATACGTCAGTGGTACGAAGCGGAACTGATGCAAACAAAAATATGGCAGAATTTAACCGAGATAAGACTCACATAAACGTGGGAACTATTGGTCACGTTGACCACGGAAAAACCACTTTGACCGCTGCTATCTTGCACTCATTAAACCTTGCAGGAAAGACGGTAAAGATGAAGGACGTTGCAGGAATTGACAACGCTCCAGAAGAACGAGAACGAGGAATTACGATCTCAATCTCACACAACGAGTACGAATCAGATACTCGACATTATGCTCACATCGATGCGCCAGGACACGCGGACTACATCAAAAACATGATTACCGGTGCAGCGCAAATGGACGGAGCAATCATCGTTGTTGCGGCAACTGACGGACCTATGCCTCAAACACGAGAACACATCCTTCTTGCAAAACAAGTTGGTGTGCCAAGTATTATCGTATTCATCAACAAGATGGATATGGTTGATGACGAGGAAATGGTTATGCTCGTTGAAGAAGAAATGCGTGACCTCCTTAAAAAGTATGACTTTGATGGAGACAACGCACCAGTTATTAAGGGTTCAGCATTGAAGGCGCTTGAGGCAAGTTCCGCTGATGATGAATGGGTAAAGAAAATTCTTGAACTGGTTGACGCAATGGATAGCTACTTCCCAGACCCTGTTCGAGAACTCGACAAACCATTTCTCATGCCGGTAGAGGATATTTTCTCTATTGAAGGACGAGGAACAGTAGTAACTGGAAAGATTGAACAAGGAAAGGTAAAGGTAGGAGAAGAAATCGAAATCGTTGGAATCAAAGATACAACGAAATCAACCGTTACTGGAGTTGAAATGTTCAACAAACAGCTTCAAGAAGGGCTTGCTGGAGACAACGCAGGAATTCTTTTACGAGGACTCAAAAAAGAAGACATTACTCGAGGACAGGTGCTTGCAGCTCCTGGGTCAATTACTCCACATACTGAATTTGAGGCGGAAATTTACGTTTTGAAGAAAGAAGAGGGAGGACGACACACCCCATTCTTTAAGGGATACAAACCTCAATTTTACATCCGAACCACTGACGTAACCGGAGAAATTGAACTTCCGGAAGGAACTGAAATGGTAATGCCAGGAGATACTGTTACGTTGAAGGTAAAACTTCAGGTGCCGGTAGCGCTTAATGACAACGCACGATTTGCGGTTCGAGAAGGAGGACGAACTGTAGGAGCCGGAGTTGTTACTAAAATTATTGCTTAAGCCCTGGGCTAAGTAATAGTTTTGGCCGCGTATGGCAAAAGAAGCAAAAGCTGATGCAACCCTGCGTATACGCGTTCGTGCTTACGAGAGCAAAATTCTTGATACGTCAGTAAAACAAATCATGGATACCGCAGCTCAGTACGAAGCTGAAACGCGAGGGCCAATCCCGCTTCCAACGGAAATTAAAAAATATACCGTTAATCGATCATCATTTGTGTACAAAGATGCTCGAGAACAGTTTGAAACGCGCATTCATAAGCGATTGATTGATATTATCAATCCAACTCCTAAGGTTGTGGAGGCGCTCACAAACATGAATTTACCATCTGGGGTCGATATAGACGTCAAGATGATGTAATCTCTCGATACGAGAGCAATTATTCGACTAATGTTGGCTTCATTTGTGGGGTCAACCACTTAGTGTTATGAAATTTATTATAGGAATCAAGGAACAAATGACCCAATTCTTTAGCGAAGACGGTATGGTTGTTCCTGCAACGATTATTTCTGTTCCAACAGCAACGGTAACCCAAGTTCGTACGCTTGAAAAAGATGGATACGAAGCGGTACAAATTGCTGCAGGGGAACGAAAAGAAAAAAATATCGCAAAACCGCAACGTGGTCACTTTGGTGAAAAGGGTGCTTTTCGTTTTGTAAAAGAGTTTCGTTTTACAAATGACAAACCTGAGCTCACCGTTGGAGACACGCTCGATGCTTCAGTATTTGAAGCTGGTGATGTGGTAAACGTATCTGGAATCTCAAAAGGTAAAGGATTCCAAGGTGTGGTAAAGCGACATAATTTTTCAGGAGCTCCAACATCACACGGACACCGTCACGACACTCGTCGTCCGGGATCTATTGGTGCAGGAGGCCCTCAACGAGTATTCAAGGGTACTCGCATGGCAGGTCGAACAGGTCAAGATCGTGTTACCGTCAAGAACCTTGAGGTTGTTGCGGTTGATGCGAAAAAAGGACAATTATTGGTTAAAGGAGCATTACCAGGACGACGAGGAACCGTTGTTGAGGTAGTTTCCAAATAAGCTCACAGAGAACTATGAAAACGAAAGTATACGATCATAAGGGAAAAGAAGCGCGCAGCATTGATCTTCCCGATACTCTCTTTGGTCTTGATTGGAACGCTGATCTCGTTCACCAGGTAGTTGTTGGTATGCAGTCAAATGCACGTACCAATACCGCTCACACCAAAGACCGTAGCGAAGTTTCAGGAGGAGGTAAAAAACCATGGCGTCAAAAGGGAACAGGACAGGCACGACATGGATCGAAACGATCTCCTATTTGGTCTGGAGGAGGAATTACCTTCGGGCCACGAAACGAACGCAACTATGACAAAAAAATCAACACAAAAATGCGCCGCAAGGCGTTGCTCGTTGCGCTCTCTCAAAAAATGCGTGATGGACAGGTGTTGTTTGTTGATGGATTTGAAACAGCTTCAGGAAAAACCAAGGACATGCAAGCAGTCTTTGATTCGCTTGAAAAGGTGTCAGGATTTGAAACATTGAATACGAAAAAACACAATAATGTATTTTTCACTGTGCCGGGTCTCACTGACATTGTGAAGAATGCAGCAAAGAATTTGTTTCATGTCTCTCTTGCAGATATTGCAAATATCAATGTTGTTGACGTATTGAATCATCGATATCTTGTTCTTGCAGATCCTGAAAAAACGGTCGAATTTTTAGAAACAAAGCTAACGACAAAGAATTAATATGGCACTGTTTACAAAAGATTCGAAAAAAGAAAACAAAGCAGAGAACGCTACAACAAACGGATCAGAAGATCTCTCATGGGTATTGATGGATCCGCGTGTTACTGAAAAATCTGCAATGATTTCGGGGAATAATGTATTTACCTTTAACGTTGCTCCTCAGGCAAACAAAATCCAAATCAAAAAAGCAGTTGCGCAAAAGTACAAAGTTACTCCTGTTGCAGTCAATGTGGTACATCAACAACCTCGCAAAACCATGAAGCGCGGACGAAAAACTCACGTGAAGGCAACAAAAAAAGCAATGGTAACTCTCAAAAAAGGAGATACTATTGAACTTGCGTAGTTGTTGACTACTTTATTATGAAAGGTGCCAATACCTGATAAGTATTGGAATAACTATAGTTCGAGCAGCTGATATGTGCTCACCAGTAATATGAAAAAATACAAACCAACATCGCCTTCACGGCGAAATATGGTAACACTTGATTATCGAAAAACGCTCACAGCGTCAAAACCGCACAAAGCGTTAACCTCTGGAGGAAAACGTTCAGTTGGGCGAAATAATCAAGGTCGCATCACCACCAGACACAAAGGTGGAGGAAACAAGCGAAAGTATCGCGTTATTGATTTCTTGTATAACAAACATGATATTCCGGCAAAAATCGAAACGGTCGAATACGATCCGAATCGATCAGCTTTTATTTCATTGGTATGTTATGCAGATGGAGAACGGCGGTATGTTGTTATGCCAAAAGGAGTGGAGGTAGGAGATACATTTTTAGTATCAGAAAACGCTCCGCTTGCTCCAGGAAATCGATTACCGCTTTATAAAGTTCCCGTTGGAACGTTTGTGTACAATATCGAACTCAAACCGAAAGGTGGATCAAAATTAGTTCGTTCTGCAGGTGTATACGCTCAAGTTACCGCTCATGATGGAGGATATACCAATATTAAACTTCCTTCAGGAGAGGTACGCAAGGTGCCTGATCAATCGTATGCGTGTGTTGGAGAAGTTTCTAATTCCGACTACAAGTTGATCAAGGGAGGAAAGGCCGGTCGCTCACGTTGGCTTGGTATCAGACCAACCGTACGTGGTACTGCTATGAACCCTGTTGATCACCCCCACGGAGGAGGAGAAGGGCGTCAAGGAATCGGAT
>JAGQMO010000082.1 GCA_020428615.1 Patescibacteria group bacterium
CCTCGATGTTTGACCACGATTCTTTGATTCGATGATCCGTGATGCGATCCTGAGGGAAATTGTAGGTTCGAATTTTCTCTGATCTATCTCCTGTTCCAATTTGTTTCTTTCGCTTGTCGGCATACTTGGACTGTTCTTCTTCGTCTTTCATTTGTTGCAACTTTGAACGCAGAATAGAGAGTGCATTCTCTTTGTTTTTGAGTTGGGTGCGTTGCGCGGTCGAGCGAACATCAATGCCAGTCGGTTTGTGAATAACACGAACAGCAGTTTCAACCTTATTCACATTCTGACCCCCTGCCCCGCCCGAACGGGACGTTTCAAACTCAAGATCAGCATCATTGAGTTCAATGGTTGTACGTTTAAAGAGTGGCATAATTGCAACCGAAATAGTCGAGGTATGAATGCGACCCTGTTTTTCGGTTGAGGGAATACGTTGCACTCGATGCACACCGGTTTCCCATTGTAATTTGTCATATACACCTTCTCCTTTAATCTCAAAAGAAGCTTCCTTGTACCCGCCAATGTCATTTGCTGAAATATCAACGACTTCCCATGACCAAGGTTGTGTTTCAGCATATCGTTGGTACATTTCGGCCATCTCACGCGCAAAAAGCGAGGCCTCATCTCCTCCTGCGCCTGCTCGAATTTCCATGATAATTTCACGAGGAGACTCTTTCTCAGACTCTTCTTCTTTCTTGAGAATATCATGCGCCTGTTCAATATAGGCATTAATTTGAATTGTCAGATTCTTGATTTCTCCCTGAGCAAGCTCTGCCATATCAGGATCATCAGCCATATCCTCTGTTTCCTTCAATTTCCTTTGCAATTCTTCTATTTGTGAAGCAAAAAATTGAGTACTATGACTCTGTTTGAACTTTTCAAGATCGTGCTCAATAATTTCCATATAGTCGAGTATAGCATAGCAAAAGTGATAAAAAATAAAAATTTGCATCGCTGATTTAACTAGCGGTGCAAATTTTTATATTTACGGACACATCAACATTCGTTGATTATCCGGGTTTTTTAGTTTTTTAAAAATCTCTTCATAAATCAAAAAAAACCTTCTCATTTCCCCTCTCTTCATTTTGTGAGGTGAATCAATGATATCAATACGTTTTTTGGTTTTCATAGTATAGCTAAAATTCTTTACTAACACTGATGAGTAACAGAATGAGGAGTAATAACTCCTTAAATATACTTCACCATTTTTTTCATATATGAAGAGTGTTGAAAATATTGGCTCTCCGTTAGACCATCTGAGACTATCATGGAGAATAAATCCCTCATATCTCAAAGATCGCTCGAGAATGATAGGATCAAAATACACTTGTGCACATTCATCACAACGTGGACTATGTGTAACATCACATTCCGTCACTGGTGGAAAAAAAGATATGCTCTGATCGGGTGGAATTAAATTATCCACCTCTTGTTTCAATTGTTGAAAATAATATTGATTTGCTTTGCATGAACCAAGCAAAACGACTGTCAAAAAAAGGATAATTATTCGCATATAAAAAGTTTTAAGTTTCCTGTATTAAAACATATTTTATATAAAATACAATTTATAAAACCACCTAGTTACTCTGGTGGTTTTCAAGAAGAATATCAAAATCTGGCACCTCAACATCTGCATCATAATTTTCGGTGACGTGTTCTGCAGCATGAACAACACGCCGTTTACATTGTTCGATATCAAACG
>JAGQMO010000017.1 GCA_020428615.1 Patescibacteria group bacterium
GCGCTTTCGACCACTCAGCCAACCCTCCGTAATTTGTTTAATTTCTGTGTAGATTGGTCGAACAAGTTCGTCCGTTTTGGTCTGTTCGCTATTGCTCACAACGACCAATCCCTTCGCGACCTCCTGAAATAGTACGCAGGTACTATTTCAGCCACTCAGCCAACCCTCCGTATTACCTTTTGTAACAAAAAACATCGTATCACTTTTCACCTCAATTACAAACGCAAGAAATTGTAAATTAATGATAAAATAACGTATATGAAAGAAACGCTCGCCATTATTGCCGCCATACTCGCATTTGTCGGAAACATCTCCTATCTCAGAGACGTATTCAAAAACAGAGTGCATCCACATCCATATACGTGGTTCATCTGGTCAATTGTATCAATGACAACATTTGTAGGTGGACTTGTAAAAGGTGCTGGAATCGGGGCCTTACCAACAGGTGTGGCAGAAGCATTTACTATTATCATTTTTCTGTTTTCTCTCAAATACCTCTTTCAAAGAAAAGCCGGGCACATTCGCACTATCGACCATTACTTTTTGGTGGCGGCACTCATTGGACTCATCCCATGGGCGCTGACAAAAGACCCTACCATTTCTGTTGTGATTGTTGTTCTCATTGACATCATTGCGTTCATTCCAACCCTGCGAAAGACGTGGACACACCCAGAAACAGAACGCCCCCTCTTGTACGAAATGAATGTCGCGCGACACATTTTGACGCTGTTCTCTCTGAACGCATACAACATCGCAACGACATTCCATTCAATCGCCATGATATGTACGAATACACTCATGACGGCTTTTATCAAAAGGAGAAAATAGATAATTTCGGTGGTACTCAAACAACCATAAAATATGGTTATACTGTAGGAATGCAAAAAAGAAATACATCAGGAATTTTACTTATATGAAAAGTAAAGTATAATATATTAGTATGAAAAAAATAATTCTAATAATTTTATTCCTTTTATTCGTTGTTGCGATTGTTTCTATAAGCAAAAATAACAAAACAGAAGAAGAATTTAGAGATCCAATTAAGATTGGATGGGTTTCTGGTATGACGGGTACATCCTCAAAATATGGTACTTTTGAAGCTGGGAAAATGGCTATGGATGAAATTAATGCGGCTGGGGGGATCAATGGTCGTCCACTTGAAATTATATTTGAAGATGGTCAATGTAAAGGTACTGTAGCAGCACAAGCTGCGAATAAACTTATTAATATTGATAATGTAAAAATTATACTGGGTGGACACTGTACTCCAGAAAGTGCTGCTATACAGCCGATAGCTGAAAAAAATAAAGTACTATTATTTGCGTCAGTAACAAGTAGTCCGACTATGAGTAACATAGGTGAATATTTTTTCAGAACTACTTCAATATCAACAATTCAATCATACATCTTGGCTAATAAAGCTTACAATGATTTAAATTTAAGAAATATTGCTGTGTATTATGAACAAACCGATTATGCTGAACCTATTGCGGAAAAATTCAAAGAGGAATTTGAAAAGTTAGGAGGTAATATATCTGTATTTGAAGGTTTTGCTCCTGAAACAAATGATTTTCGAACGTCATTAACAAAAGCAAAAGTAAATAACGTTGACGGAATATTTATGTCACCTCAAAGACCTGATGCAGGTATTAATCTGGTAAAACAAATAGCAGAATTAAATCTAAACGTTCAGTTGTTTGGTAATGATATTATGTCGGGCGAATATATTGTTTCTGATTTAGCTGAGTATGTCGAAGGAATGTTGGTAGCATCTCCAGAATATGACGAAGAAAATAATCCTAAATCTAAAAAATTTGCAGAATCATATTACGAAAATTATGGTGTAGCAAATCCATTCGGAGTATTTACCGCAGAATCTTATGATGCTGTCTATATTATTGCAGAAGCTATTGAAAAATACGGTGAAGATATAGAAAAAATTAAAGACTATCTTTCACATCTAAAAAATTATGATGGTGTATCAGGAAAAATCTCAATTGATGAAAACCATGATGGGGTTAGAGAATACAGTCTAAAAAGCGTAAAAAATGGTACATTAGAAAAAGTCCAGTAAATCGTATATGCCCATGCAACAACGAAAAAAAATACTCATTCTCGAAAAGGACGATTTCTTGCGAGAGATTCTCGGCAACCTGCTCCACAAAAAAGGCGGGTACATCTTCAGTGCGTTCAGTTTGAAAGACGGATTACATGATGCGCATGGACACAAACTCGATACCATTATTCTCGGCACTTCATGCAGTGAGTACAAAGGGAAAGAAACACTCGCGTATATCAACAAGCAAATTGATGGAGCGAATCCTGATTTCTTCATCATCAACGACACTGGCACAAAGCTTGATTTTGTTGCGCCTGAGAATCAAATAGCAACTGAAAACCTGTCGGTACAAACCATTCTCGAAAAAATCCCTGTGTAGGGATTTTTGCATAAAGAAGGTGGTATACTACTGAAACGTGAAAAAACTCAACCTCCAATCGAATATTATTGAAAATTTTCGCGTAACCGACACGCAAAAGAAGGCGTTGAAACGACTCGCTATTGCAACGGTACGTGATCTCTTGTATCACTTCCCTACTCGCTACAGCCACATGAGCGAAGTAACCACGATTGACCAAGCTATCACTGGAGAGCTGGTTACGGTCTACGGTATCATTGATAAATTGAAAACAGGAAAAACCTATACCACGAAAGTACCAACCGCAAGCGGTGTCCTAACCGACATCAATAATGACACGCTCTTCATAACGTGGTTTAGCCAAGCATTCATCGCAAAAAAACTCACCAATGGCGAGGGAGTAAAGTTAACAGGAAAAATCACCGAAACTAAAAACGGAAAAAGTATGGTGAATCCTGAATTTGAACGCGTGCCAAACATGCCAATTGATACCCACGATTCGCTCTTCAAAAACAAGAGTACAAACGAAGTTGAGTTTGGTTATCCCATCTATCCGGAGTCGCGAGGAATTACGAGCAAGTGGATGTACCACACCATTATGAAAATTCTAGGATCAGGATTACTTGAGACAATCGAAGACCCGCTCCCGCAATACCTCAGAGAAAAATACAACCTTCCCTCACTTGCAACAGCGCTTGTGTGGATACATGCACCAAAAAAACAAAAAGATGCTGATGCAGCGAAAAAACGATTTGCATTTGAAGAAATTTTCTTCATTCAGTTACGCAACCAACAGCGCAGAAAACAACACGAGAAGATGCACAGCTACAATCTTGAGGTGAACGAGAACAAGATTCAAGATTTCATCAATTCGTTTCCTTTTGAACCGACAGTAGCGCAATCATCAGCAATCGAATCAATTCTAGAAGATATTACAAGCAGTCGACCGATGACACGACTCGTTGAGGGTGATGTCGGATCAGGAAAAACATTTATTGCTGCAGTCGCGGCATACGCAACCATTCAAAACCGACCCCTAAAACGTTCCACGTTCGGGCAAGCAAAAAAAGAACAACAAACATTCGGAAGGTTGCAAGTCGCCTACATGGCACCAACCGAGGTGTTGGCGACTCAGCTCTTTGAGAATTTTATCGAGTACTTTTCAGGTACAGGAATACAGATCGGTCTCTTGACTGGTTCGGGATGTCGGAAGTTCCCATCAAAAGTAGCACGTGAATCATGGACAAGCATTTCACGTTCACAATTGTTAAAATGGGTAAAGAACGGTGAGGTACCGATTGTTATTGGAACGCACGCGCTCATTCAAAAAAAAGTCGAGTTTCAAGACCTCGCACTCGTTATCGTTGACGAACAACATCGGTTCGGAACCAAACAACGCATGGAATTAACCGTCAAAGACGCACGCCTTCCCCACTATCTATCAATGACGGCAACGCCAATTCCGCGAACGCTCGCACTCACCGTGTATGGGGATCTTGATTTGTCTGTGGTCGATCAAATGCCAACGGGACGTAAACAGATTATCACCGAGATTGTTCCGCCGAGCGAACACGATCGCAAACAAGTGTACGCTGACATTCGCACACGACTCGATGAAGGTCGCCAAGCGTATGTTATCTGTCCCCGCATTTATGAACCTGACGAGAGTAAGGCAAACGCGCTCTTGTTGAAATCGGTAAAAGCTGAGGCACAACGACTGGCACACAGTGAGTTCAAAGACTACCGCATCGACATCATGCATAGTAAAATGACCAAGGCAAAGAAAGAGGAGGTTATGCAAAAATTCTACAACCACGAGATTGATGTACTCGTTTCAACATCGGTGGTCGAGGTTGGTGTAAACGTGCCAAATGCAACGAGTATTATTATTGAAGGAGCAGAGCGATTCGGACTCGCACAACTGCACCAACTGCGTGGACGTGTAATGCGTTCAACATACCAACCGTACTGCTACCTCTTTGCGGATGCAAAGAGCGACAAGACAGTTGAACGATTAGAGGCCATCGTTCAAGCAAAGAATGGGTTTGAACTTGCAGAAATTGACCTGTCGCTTCGCGGAGCGGGAGACCTCGCCGGTCAAAAGCAATGGGGTATTTCAGACCTCGCAATGGAAGCTATCAAAAATATCAAGATGGTTGAGTACGCGCGAGACGAAGCAAAACACATTATTGAAAATGACGAAGCGCTCGAGAGCTATCCTGAACTGAAGGAAATCATGGATCGAGATCATTACCATATTCATTTTGAATAACCGTATGAAAATTATTTACAGAACAATTGGAGACATCATATTATTGCTACACATTTTTATTTTTGCGGTGGTTGTTTTTGGCGGTTTTTTCCCACAATATCAAAACCTCTACCTCGCCATGATCGTATTGACGATATTATCGGACCTCGTATTCGGATACTGTGTTGTGAGCAAGTGGGAGTATTATTTCAGAAAAAAAGTAGACCCTCGTTTAAACTATGATTTTACTTGGACTGTTCACTATCTACATAAAATCACCAATAAAAATATATCGCCAGTGTTTTACAAATATGTCTCAGCGATATTTTTGATTCTATCTTTAGGGATTCAGTTATATTTTAGATTTTTGTTATAAAACAGACTTTTCTGTTTTTTTATTTTTAAGAATTAAATAACCTAATAATACGAGTACAACAAACAGGACTCCTGTAATGACATATGACATTTGATATCCAAAATGAAGTACGCTGTATCCCATCATGAGCCCAATAATACCTGTCATTATTTTTTCAAAAAATGAATTAATAGATAGTAAACTCGCCTTGTTTGGTAAATTTTCTATGAACTCTAAATAGTAGTGATCTCTTAAACTAGATGAACCCCATCTAATAACGCTAAGTAACATAAAGAGAACTATGATAACCCACCTATTATGAGTTAATCCGATGCCTAAGAATAATATGGTATAAAGACAAGCTTGTATAACAATAAAATTTTTCAATGTTAACCTTTCTTTTAACTTACCACTCAGTAATAATACTCCAGATATACCTACTCGTGATATTGCCCAAAACACACCTAGTGCAAAGA